>DASSGI010000161.1:0-5653 GCA_035857655.1 Casimicrobiaceae bacterium
GCTTTCACGTCGACCTCGTCGGCCCGCGCGAGGCGCGCGAGCTTTTTCCCCTGATCGAGCTCGACAACGTCGTCGGCGCCGCATGGATCGAGGGTGACGGTTACGTCGATCCGACGAGCCTCACGAACGCGTACTCGGCAGGCGCGCGCGCCGGCGGGATCAAGCTGCTGCAGGGCGTGCGCGTCACCGCGATGAAGAAGCGCGGCCGGCGCGTGACGACCGTCGTCACCGACCGGGGCGAGATCGAAGCCGAATACGTGATCGACGCCGCCGGCATGTGGGGCCGCGAAGTTGCCGCAATGGTCGGCACGCGCGTTCCCGCGTGCGCGGTCGAGCACCAGTATTTCGTCACCGAGAAATCCGCTCGCATCCCGGCCAACCTACCGACGCTTCGCGATCCCGACGGCAGCTGGTACCTGAAGCCCGAGCCCGGTGCGCTCGCGGTCGGTGGCTGGGAGCCGGACACGCTGCCGTGGGGCGCGAACGGCATCCGCGCAGATTTCGGTCCGGAGTTGCTCGAATCGAATTTCGAGCGCTTCGCGCCGCTCGCCGAAGCCGCGAGCGCGCGGATCCCGGTGCTGAACGAAGTGGGGATCAGGCAATTGATCAACGGCCCGATCCCGATCAGCGCCGACGGCGAACCGATCATCGGGCTCTCGCCGGAGCTCGACAACTTCTACCTCTGCTGCGGATTCACGTCGGGAATCGCAGCCTCGGGCGGCGCCGGCTGGGTGATCGCGAACTGGATCGTCGACGGCGATCCGGGACTCGACCTGTGGCCGTTCGACATCCGCCGCTTCGGCGCGCCGCACTCGGTCAAGCAGTACATGTACGAGCGCGCGGTCGAAGCGTACGGCCGCTACTATCACATCGCGTGGCCGAACTACGAAGCGGACGCAGCGCGCGGGGCACGGCGCAGTCCGCTCTACCAGCGTCTCGCCGAAGCGGGCGCCGTCTACGGCAACAAGTTCGGCTGGGAGCGTCCGAACTGGTTCGCCCCTCGAGGCACGCCGGCCCTCGAGACGCCGTCGTTCGATCGCGGACCCGCGTTCGAAGCGATCGCCTTCGAGCATCGCGCGGTGCGCGAGCGCGTCGCGCTGATCGACATGAGCTCGTTCTCGAAGTACGAGGTCCGGGGCCCTCGCGCGCTCGCGCTGCTGCAAAAGCTCGCCGTCAACCAGATCGACCGGCCCGTCGGCACGATCGTCTACACGCAACTCTGCAACGAGCGCGGCGGCATCGAAGCCGACGTGACGATCACGCGGCTCGCCGAGGATCGCTTCTACTTCGTCACCGGCAGCGCGCTCGGCGTGCGCGACCGCTCGACGATCGAGCGGCACATCCCCGCCGACGGCAGCGTCGAGATCGTCGAGCACACGTCGGCGAAGGCGGTGATCAACGTCTGCGGCCCGCGCTCGCGCGACGTGCTCGCGAAGCTCACCGACACGCCGCTCGACAACGGCCATTTTCCGTACATGAGCGCGCGCGAGCTCGACCTCGATTATGCGCCGGTGCTCGCGCTGCGTGTCACGTATCTCGGCGAGCTCGGCTACGAGCTGCACGTGCCGGTCGAGTATGCGCTGCAGCTCTACGAGCGGCTGTGGGCTGCGGGCGAGCCCTATGGCATCGCGAACGCCGGTTACCGCGCGATCAACAGTCTGCGCCTCGAGAAGCACTACCTCGTCTGGGGCTCGGATCTCACGCAGGATTACAATCCCTATGAAGCGGGACTCGGATTCTGCGTGGCTCTCGACAAGGGCGAGTTCCTCGCCCGCAAGGCGCTCCAACAGGTGAACACGAGCGGTCCCAAGCAAAAACTCACGTGGTTCGACGCGCCGGCAGAGTTGAATCTCTTCGGCGGCGAGATCATCGCGGCGGGCGACCGTGTGCTGGGCCGTGTGACGAGCGGCGGTTACGGCTACACGGTTGGACGCAACCTCTGCTGCGCGTACATCGCCACAGCCGAGCCCGCGCATCCCGAATACGCGATCGAGGTGATGGGCACACGCTATCCGGCGGAGCGCCACGGCAAGGCGCCGTACGACCCTGAGCGCAAGGCGATTCTCGCGTAAACGCCCTCGCGATTTCGCTTGCAGGAACGCAATCGCTCTCACCCGTTTGAAACCAGCCGCACTTTCGAGGACATCATGGCCAATCCCACACCAGCGCTCACCCCCGAGCTCGAGGCGCTGCTCGCCACGCGCCGCGATGGCTACGGGATGCCGCGCCCGTTCTATCACACCGATGCGCTGTACGAAGCGGAAGTCACGAGGATCTGGTACGGCGGCTGGCTCTTCGCGGGCTTTGCGTTCGAGATTCCGAATCCGGGCGATTACCTGACGTTCGAGATCGATAAGTCGTCGGTGATCGTGATGCGCGACGACGATGACGAAGTGGGCGCGTTCCACAACGTCTGCCGGCATCGCGGCACGCAGCTCTGCCGCAACGAATCCGGCCATCTCGCCAACATCGTCTGCCCGTATCACAGCTGGACGTACTCGCGTAGCGGCGAGCTGATCGCCTGCCTCGGAATGCAGGAAGGGATCGACAAGTCGAAGCACGGGTTGAAGCGCGTGCACGCCGAAGTGGTCGCCGGTCTCATCTACATTTCGCTCGCCGAGACGCCGCCGTCGTTCGAGGGTCTGCGCGCCGAGTTCGAGGCCGCGGCGAAGCCGCAGGGCTTCGACCGCGCGCGAATTGCGAAGGTGATGGACTACGAAATCGAAGGCAACTGGAAGCTCGTCTGGGAGAACAATCGCGAGTGCTTCCACTGCCCGAGCTGTCATCCGCAGTACATCAAGGCGAACTTCGACATCTACGAAGAGGAATATGCATCGCCGGCGATTCGCGCGCAGATGGCGGCCGCGGTCGCGCGCACGCACGACAAGTGGGCGTCGGACGGGCTCACAATCACGCATGCGCAGGGCGGTCTCGCGAGCTTTCCCGATCCGGATCGCGACCTGTGGTACGCGGCCGACCGCACGGTGCTGGTCGAAGGCTTCGAGACCGAGTCGATGGACGGCAAGCGCGTCGCCCCGCTGATGGGCGACTACCAGGACTGCGACGTCGGCGTGCTGCGGATGCGCAGCTTGGTCAACTTCTGGGTCCATGCGAGCTGCGATCACGCGGTCGCTGCGCGGCTGTCGCCGGCAGGCCCGCGCAAGACGAAGGTTCGCGGCTACTGGCTCGTCGACCAGTTCGCGCAGGAAGGCGCCGACTACCGACTCGACAAGCTGCTGCCGTTCTGGCACCTGACCAATCAGCAGGACTGGGACATCTCGAAGTGGCAGCAAAAGGGCGTCGACTCGATCGGCTACGAGCCCGGGCCGCTGTCCACACAGAAAGAGTACAACGTCGACGCGTTCATCCGCTGGTACCTGAAGCAGATGCGAGCGGGCGGGGCTTCGGGCGGAAAAGCGGTGCCGCTGACGCGCGTCGCGTAGCGTTCCGCGCGGTCGGCAGAATTGCCAACCGATACCGACCCCGAAGGGCGCTCACAGAGGGGCCCGATCGGGACCGGGCACAGAAAGTGCCTCTGATGCGAGGTCACCAGAGCCCGAGGCACAACAAGATGAAGCCTACAGTTGCAATCGTCATGGCTGCGCTCGCGATGGCGATCGCGTCACCGGTATCGGCGCAGACGATGTACCGCTGCACCGACCAGGGTAAAACGATCTATTCGGACAAGCCATGCCTCAACGGCGACGAAGTGAAGCAGATTGCGCCGAACGGCAACCCCACCGCGGAATACCTGGCTCGACTGCGGAACAAGGCGCGCGCGGACGAGCAGCGCGCGATCACGGAGGCACGCGCTGCCAAGCGCGAGGCGGACCTCGCCAAGGCGACGAAATGCACCAAGGGAGCTACCGCTCCCGGCTGCGAGCCGTAACTGACGATTTGCGGCAGGTCAGCGGGCCTCCCGCGCGACGTTGCAGTCGACCCCCGTCAGCGCCGTCATGTTGACGATGCGGCGCACGGTTGCCGACGGCGTCAGGATGTGGATCGGCTTCGCGACCCCCAGCAGGATCGGCCCCAGAGTCACGTTGTCGCCCGAGGCGACCTTCAGCAGGTTGAACGAGATGTTCGCGGCGTCGAGCGTCGGCATGATCAGCAGGTTCGCCTCGCCCTGAAGCCGCGAATCCGCGATCGCCCGCTTGCGCACTGCCTCCGAGAGCGCCGCGTCGCCGTGCATCTCGCCGTCGACCTCGAGGTCCGGCGCCCGGGCGTGAATCAGCGAGACCGCGTCGCGCATCTTCGTCGCCTGCGGGTGCTCGCTCGTGCCGAAGCTCGAATGCGACAGCAGCGCCACTTTGGGCGTAATGCCGAAGCGGCTGATCTCCTCGGCGGCGAGACACGTGATCTCGGCAATCTCCTCTGCGCTCGGATCGACGTTGACGTAGGTGTCGGCGATGAAGATCGTCCGATTGGGCAGGATCACGCCGTTCATCGCAGCGAATTTCCGGACGCCCTTGCGTAAGCCCACCGTCTGCTCGACGAACTTGAGATGCATCTTGTGCGTGCCGAACATCCCGCACAGCATCCCGTCGGCGTCTCCCATGTGCACGAGCATCGCGCCGATCAGCGTGGTGCGCCGGCGCATTTCGAGCTCCGCGTATGTCTCCGAGATGCCTTTCCGCTGCGTGAGGCGGTAGTACTCGCTCCAATACGCCTTGTAGCGCGGGTCCGCATCGGGGTTGACGACCTCGAAGTGCTCGCCCGCCCTGATGCGCAGACCAAGGCGCTGCAGGCGCTTCTCGATCACCCCCGGGCGTCCGATCAGCATCGGCTTCGCGAGGCCCTCGTCGACGACGACCTGCACGGCGCGCAGCACCCGCTCGTCCTCACCGTCGGCGTAGGCGATCCGCTTCGGAGCCTTCTTCGCCTCGGTGAACAAGGGCTTCATCAGCAAGCCCGAGTGGTAGACGAACTGCGTGAGCTGTGTGCGATACGCATCGAAATCGACGATCGGCCGCGTCGCGACGCCCGAATCCATCGCCGCCTTGGCGACGTCCGGCGCGATCTTGACGATGAGGCGCGGGTCGAACGGTTTCGGGATCAGGTACTCCGGGCCGAACCGCAGATCGCGGTCGCCGTAGGCCGCGTTGACGATGTCGGACTGCTCGGCCATCGCAAGGTCGGCGATCGCGCGCACCGCGGCGAGCTTCATCGCTTCGTTGATCGTCGTCGCGCCGGCATCGAGCGCACCGCGGAAAATGAACGGGAAGCACAGCACGTTGTTGACCTGGTTCGGGAAGTCCGAACGACCGGTCGCGATCACGGCGTCGGGCCGCGCTTCCTTCGCGAGATCGGGCATGATCTCCGGCTCGGGATTCGCGAGCGCCAGGATCAGCGGCTTGTCGTTCATTTTCGCGAGCCACTCGGGCTTGAGCACTCTTGCGGCTGACAGTCCGAGGAAGACATCGGCGCCGGGCAGGATGTCGGCGAGCTTGCGCGCTTCCGTTTGTTGCGCGTAGCGCGCTTTGTTGTCGTCCATCTCCTCGCGGCGCCCCTGATAGACGACGCCGGCGATGTCGGACACCCAGATGTTCTTCTGCGGAATGCCAAGCGAGACGAGCAGATCGAGGCACGCGAGCGCGGCGGCGCCGGCGCCCGAGCAGACGACCTTGACGTTCTTCATCTCCTTGCCGACCAC
>DASSGI010000162.1:0-5681 GCA_035857655.1 Casimicrobiaceae bacterium
ACCCAAGCTCCTGGCCCCCGTCCTCGCCGCAATCGCACTGGCGTGGGGCTCCAACGTTCTCGCGGCAAGTCACCGCGAGGCGCCGCAGATCGCGCTGGATCCGGCGGCCGACAACACCGACGTCTACGCATTCGTAAGCTACGACGCGGCGAACCTGCCGCGCACGTCGAACGACCCGAACCGCAAGGTCACGTTCATTCTCAACGTGAATCCCGGCCAGGATCCGGGCGACGGACCCAACTACTTCAACTTCGACGACGACGTCCTCTATGCCATCAACATAGACAACAACCAGGACGGAAAGGCGGAAGATATCGTCTACGAGTTCCGTTTCACGACCCAGAACCGGCCCGTCGGCGGATCCGGAGGACTCGCGTCGCCGCTGCCTTATCTCGGTAACCCGGCAATCAACCTCTCCGGACTGCTCACCGGGATCACGGCGCTCGACGGCCCCGGATCCGAAGGGCTTACGCGTCGCCAAATCTATTCGGTGACCGAAGTCCGAGGGAGAAAGCGGACGCCGCTCTTCGCAGGGACGCTGCTGGTCGCTGTGCCCTCCAATGCGGGACCCGCGACGATGCCGAACTACGGCGCGCTCGCCGCGCAGGGAATTTACACCGACGCGGGGACCGGCATTCGCGTGTTCGCCGGACAGCGCGCGGAGACGTTCTACATCGACCTCGGGGCGGTTTTCGACACGCTCAACCTGCGTCGCAACCCGCCGCTCCTTTCGGTCGCCGAGGACGCGAACAATTCCGTCAATCCGTTCGGCAACAACCGGTTCTCCGGCGCGAACGTCAGCACGATCGCGATCGAAGTGCCGGTTTCGCGCATCACGAGCGACGGCAAGGCGCCCGCCATCTCGGCCAACCCGGTGATCGGCATGTACGCGAGCACCGCGCGGCAGAAGCAACGCCGTTTCGACGGCGATGGCGATCCGAACAACAACGGACCGTTCGTTCAGGTGTCGCGGATGGCCAATCCGCTCGTCAACGAGCTGATCATCACGACGCCGTTCAAGGACAAGTGGAACGCCGCAGAGCCCGAGCAGGAAGCGAAATTCCAGAACTTCTACAAGAATCCGGTGATCGCCACTGCGCTCAACCTCGTGTACGGCTTCCCGATCGTTCCGTTCGATGGGTCGGCGGCATCGAACCGCACCGACCTGATGACCGTGCTCCTCAAGTATCCGGGGCAATCGCTCGACGGCACGAACTGCGGCAAGCCCTGTGCCGAGCTGCTGCGTCTCGATCTGCGCGTCGATCCAACGGCGCCGGCCAGCCAGAACCGTCTGGGTTCGGTGCTCGGCGGCGACGCGGCCGGCTGGCCGAACGGCAGGCGCCCGAACGACGATGTCACCGATATCGCGATCCGCGTCGTCGGCGGCGGGCCCTACATCACCAATCGCGCGGGTGACGGCGTCAACTATCTCGCGGGCGCTTTGAACGACGCGACGGTGCCCGTCACGGCGAACGGCATCGCGACAGCGTTCCCGTTCCTGCCGACGCCCTACGACGGCAGAAACCGCAGGCACGTCGACTGCGGCGAGAGCGGACCCGGCGCGAATCCCTGCAACTGATCCCCCCTCTCGACGGACGCGACAACGGCCCGGGATTTCCGGGCCGTTTGTCGTTTCAGCGCCCCCAGCTCCAGGCTTCGCGGCTCGCCTCGATCGGCTGGGGAACGCCGCGCATCGCGCGCACGCGCTCGTGCGCGCGCTTCATGCCTGCGGAGGCGTCCGCCGGGGACTGCAACTGTGCGACGACGAGATCCTGTATCTGCGGCCACGACGGCCGTCGTTCCTCGCGAACTTCGACGTAGAAGCGACGCGAGCTCGTGCCCATGTCCCACAGGATCGAGCGTTGCCCCGCGATCGGAACGGCTCGCTTCACCTTGAACAGCCGCCCATCGGAATCGAGGATCCCCCGCTCGTTCAGGTTGAGGCTCGACGCGCCGCGGATCGACGTGAGCGCCTGCTCGGAGTCCCGGACATCGAGCGATGACTGCCCGATGAGCAGCACGGGGTAGCGCAGCGCAATCGAGACGCCGGCCTCCTTTGGCGCAGCGGCCGCATCATCGCCGCCGCAGCCGATCAGCATTGCCACGGAAAGGACGATGCCGATGCAGGCTGGAGCGGGTGAAGGGAATCGAACCCTCGTCGTAAGCTTGGGAAGCTTCTGCTCTACCATTGAGCTACACCCGCGGCTAGCGCGGGATTGTAGCGAAATTCACGCGCGGCCGTACCGAGCGCCGTTCGAGCTCAATTCAGCGGCGCCGATCGCGAGGCTCCCCGGCCCGACGACGACGGCCCGCCGCCGGATCGCCGAGATCCCAGAAGAGTCCGGTCATGATCATCAGACCTTCGCGCGCAACCGCCGCCAGCATGTGCTCGTCGGGTGCGTGTTGCGAGCAGGCCGGGTACGAGTGCGGCACCCAGATCGTCGGCAACGAGAGCACTTCGGCGAAGCAATCGTTCGGCAGCGACCCGCCGAGGTTCGGGAGGATCGCGGGGCGCGTGCCTGTCGTTGCCGCGATCGAGTCGGCTGCCCAGCGCGCCGCCGGATGGTCGGGGTCGAGGCGCGTTGCGGCCATCGGCTCCGAATCGGCATCGCGAATCTCGACTTTGCGAAAGCCGTGCAAATCGAGATGCGTGCGCATTGCCGGGACGAATGTGCGCCAATCGCATCCGGCGACGAAGCGAACTTGCATGTGCGCGCTCGCGCGCGGAGGAATCGCGTTGACGGGCCGATCGGGATTCCCGGTGCGAAACGCGAGCACTTCGACAGCGTTCCACCCGAAGACACGCTCGGCCGCGGAGAGTCCCGGCTCGCCCCAGCCGTCATCGATCGCGGGTCCGTTCGGCTCGCCCGGCTCGATGTCGGCGAGCGCGCGCCGTACCGAGTCGGGGATCGGTGCAGGTCGCAGCGCATCGACGAGGATGCGCCCGCGTGCGTCGACGATCGATGCGATCGCGTTCGCGAGGATCGTTCCCGGATTCGCAAGCAGCCCGCCCCAGTTTCCCGAGTGATGCCCGCCGGGGCGAAGGTCGACGATCAGGTCGAAATTGAACGCGCCGCGCGATCCGAGGAATATCGTCGGCCGATCCGATCGGAGCCGAGGACCGTCCGAGGCGATCAGCAGGTCGGCTGACAGTGCATCGGCCCGTCTCTCGCACACCTCACGCAACCCGGGCGAGCCCACCTCCTCGCCCATCTCGATCAGGAGCTTCACGTTGAAGCCCAGCCGCCCGCGCGAGGCGAGCACGCGCTCGAGCGCAGCGAGGTTGATCGAATGCTGGCCTTTGTTGTCGGCGGTGCCGCGGCCAAACCAGCGCCCGTCGCGCTCGGACACCTGCCAGGGCGAGAGACCCGCGGCCCATTGCTTGTCGTATCCCGCCACGACATCGCCGTGACCGTAGGTGAGCATCGTCGGCAGCGACGCGCCCTCGATGCGCTCGGCGAAGCACATCGGCGGCGCGCCGGCGACCGGGTTCTCCCAGACCGTCCAGCGAAAACCGAGCCGCTCGACCGCCGGACCGATCTCTTCGGTCACATAGCGCGCGAGCTCGGGCGCGCGCTCGCGCTCCTGGCTCTCGGTGCGATACGCGACGCGCCGGGAAATGTCGGCAAGCAACCCGCCCGCGTCGAACCACGCGGCGGCCGCGGCTATCGCTTCGCGACGCTGCACCTCAAAGCCGGGGCGTCTGCGACGCCCCGTTTCCTGTCTACCTCGGCTGCGGAACGATCCGCAGATAGGGCTTCGGCGACTTCCACCCGCCCGGGTACTTCGCCTTCGCTTCGTCGTTGCTGACCGACGCAAGGATGATCACGTCGTCGCCGTGCTTCCAGTTCACCGGCGTGGCGACCTTGTGCTTCGCAGTGAGCTGGATCGAATCGAGGACGCGCAGCACTTCGTCGAAATTCCGGCCGGTGCTCATCGGATACGTGAGGATCAGCTTCACCTTCTTGTCGGGTCCGATCACGAACACCGAGCGAATCGTCGCATTGTCGGCCGCGGTGCGCGGCGCCGCGCCGCTCGCGTTCGGATGGATCATGTCGTAGAGCTTCGCGACGGCGAGCTCGGGGTCCCCGATCATCGGATAGTTGACCTTCGCCCCTTGCGTCTCCTCGATGTCTCCGACCCACCGCTTGTGATCGGCCACGGGATCGATCGACAGGCCGAGGATCTTGGTATTGCGCTTGTCGAACTCGGGTTTCAATTTCGCCATGTAGCCGAGCTCGGTCGTGCACACCGGCGTGAAATCCTTCGGGTGCGAGAACAGGATCGCCCACGAATCGCCGATCCAGTCGTGGAACTTGATCTTTCCCTCGGTCGTATCTGCAGTGAAATCGGGAGCCTCGTCACCAATGCGTACAGGCATGGTCTACCTCTTCGTCTCGGGTTACTGGGACTGACCAGTATAAACCTGCGGGCGAGAGCGGAGCATCCGATGCTTCTCGCGGACCCATGTCCGCCGACTGCCGATCCGAGGTCGGCGCCCGGCATGCGCGAATCCGTACTACGTCGTCATGGTTACCACGGGAACCGCTTCGGCCGGAATCCTTTGGCCTGATTTGCCCGCGGGCGCGCTTTGGCGTAACGTTCGCGGGAACGCTAGGGGTCCTGTCCGAGAGCTCGGACGGGTGAGATCAGACCCTTGGTACCTGTACGGATAATGCCGGCGCAGGGAAGCGTAGCCTGCCTCTCCGCTCCCCCGCGCCGCTCGAAACGCTCGAGGAGCTTCGATGAACGCCAACGACAAGTTCTACGCGCGCGACGCGCACGTTGACAGCGCGGCCGTCGCGCCGCTACCCAACTCATGCAAGATCTACGTTTCGGGTTCGCGCGCCGACCTGCGCGTTCCGATGCGCGAGATCGCGCAGTCCGATACGCCGGCGTCCTTCGGCGCCGAGAAGAATCCGCCGATCGTCGTCTACGACACGTCCGGTCCGTACACCGATCCCGACGCGACGATCGACATCCGCCGGGGGCTGCCGCCCTCCCGCGCGCCGTGGATTGCCGAGCGCGGCGACACGGTCGAGCTCGACGCGCTGACGTCCGCCTACGGCCGCGCGCGCCTTTCCGATCCGGAGCTCGCTGGAATGCGCTTCGCTCTGCACCGCAAGCCGCGGAAAGCGAAGCCCTGCGCCAACGTCACGCAGATGCACTACGCGCGCCGCGGCATCGTGACGCCGGAGATGGAATTCATCGCAATCCGCGAGAACGGCCGGCGCGAAGAGATGCTGCGGACGCTCCCCGAGCTGGTGACACGCCAGCACGCGGGACAGAGCTTCGGCGCGGCAATCCCGGCGACGATCACGCCGGAGTTCGTTCGTTCGGAGGTCGCGCGCGGCCGCGCGATCATTCCGAACAACATCAACCATCCGGAAACCGAGCCGATGATCCTCGGGCGGAACTTCCTGGTGAAGGTGAACGCCAACATCGGCAACTCCGCCGTTTCCTCGTCGATCCACGAGGAAGTCGAGAAGATGACGTGGGCGACGCGCTGGGGCGCCGACACGGTGATGGATCTCTCCACGGGCAGGAACATCCACGAGACCCGCGAGTGGATCATTCGCAACTCGCCGGTGCCGATCGGAACCGTGCCGATTTACCAGGCACTCGAGAAGGTCGACGGGCGCGCGGAGGAACTGACGTGGGAGATGTTCCGCGATACGCTG
>DASSGI010000163.1:0-10299 GCA_035857655.1 Casimicrobiaceae bacterium
ATGCCGACGCCGCCGCCGTGATGGAATGACACCCACGTCGCGCCGGCAGCCGTGTTGAGCAGCAGGTTCAAGAGCGGCCAGTCGGACACCGCGTCGGAGCCGTCCATCATCGCTTCGGTCTCGCGGTTCGGGCTCGCTACGCTGCCCGTGTCCAGATGATCGCGACCGATGACGATCGGCGCCTTCAATTCGCCGGACTTCACCATTTCGTTGAACGCGAGCCCCGCGAGATGCCGCTCGCCCAGACCCAGCCAGCAGATGCGCGCGGGCAATCCCTGGAACGCGATCCGCTCGCGCGCCATGTCGAGCCAGCGATGCAGGTGCGCGTTCGCGGGGAAGAGGTCTTTCACCTTGCGATCGGTCTTGTAGATGTCCTCGGGGTCGCCCGAGAGCGCGACCCAGCGGAACGGACCTTTGCCTTCGCAGAAGAGCGCCCGAATGTACGCAGGCACGAATCCGGGAAACGCGAACGCATCGGCAACGCCCTCGTCCTTCGCGACCTGCCGGATGTTGTTGCCGTAGTCGAACGTCGGGACGCCTTGCTTGTGGAACGAGAGCATCGCGCCGACATGCGCGTGGATCGACTGTTTCGCTGCCGCGACGAGCGCCGCGTGCTGCGCTGGGTCGGCTTGCGCCGCGCGCCAGCGCTCGACCGTCCATCCGGACGGCAGATAGCCGTAGACGAGATCGTGCGCGGAGGTCTGATCCGTCACCATGTCGGGGCGAGCCCCACGCCGCACGAGCTCGGGAAGAATGTCGGCGGCGTTGCCGAGCAGTCCGACGGACACGGGTTTGCGCGTCGAGGCCGCGTCGCGCAGGATCGCGAGCGCGTCGTCGAGGCTCGAAGCCTGCCGATCCAGATAACGGGTCGAGAGACGCATGTCGATCCGGCTTTGCTGACACTCGATGGCGAGCATCGATGCGCCCGCCATCGTCGCAGCGAGCGGCTGCGCCCCGCCCATGCCGCCCAAGCCCGCGGTCAGGATCCATTTGTCGGCGAGATTGCCGCCGCAATGCTGGCGTCCAGCCTCGGCGAACGTCTCGTACGTTCCCTGGACGATGCCCTGGCTGCCGATGTAGATCCACGAGCCGGCAGTCATCTGGCCGAACATCATCAATCCCTCGCGGTCGAGCTCGTTGAAGTGCTCCCACGTCGCCCAGCGCGGGACGAGATTCGAATTCGCGATCAGCACGCGCGGCGCGTCGGGCTGTGTCTTGAACACGCCGACGGGCTTCCCTGACTGGATCAGCAGCGATTCGTCGTCGCCCAACTCGGTCAGCGCTTTGACGATCGCGTCGAAGCACTCCCAGTTGCGCGCGGCGCGGCCGATCCCACCATAGACGACGAGCTCCTTCGGATTCTCGGCGACCTCGGGATCGAGGTTGTTCTGGATCATCCGCAGCGGCGCTTCGGTGAGCCAGCTCTTCGCAGTGCGCGCAGCACCGCGCGGCGCGCGGACGACACGCTCGGCACGGCGCGTTCCACGCCGCTCGTTGGCAAGTTGATTCGGATCGTCGCGATGCATCTTCGATCTCCTTTGTGCTTCAGGCGAGCGCGATCGGCGCGAAGGACGCAAAGTCGCCGCACTCGACGCGAATACGCATCGCGTCGAGATCCGGCGCGAACGCGCGGTCGCGATCCCAGAAAGGCACGACTTCGCGAATGAGCTTGATCGCTTCCGTGAGGCGCGGTGAAGTCGCGAGGGGCTTCCGCAACTCCACGCCCTGCGCGGCGGCCAGCAGCTCGATCGCGACGATCCGCGCGGTGTTCGCCGCCATCGGCGTCAGTCGTCGCGCGGCATACGTCGCCATGCTGACATGGTCCTCCTGGTTCGCCGACGTCGGAAGCGAGTCGACCGACGCGGGGTGCGCGAGCGACTTGTTTTCGGAAGCGAGAGCCGCCGCGGTCACCTGCGCGATCATGAATCCGGAGTTGACGCCGCCATCCTGAACGAGGAAAGGCGGCAGTCCCGAGAGATTCGTGTCCATCATCAGCGCAATCCGCCGCTCGGAAAGTGCGCCGGTTTCGGCGATCGCGAGAGCAAGATTGTCGGCGGCGAGCGCGACCGGTTCGGCGTGGAAGTTGCCGCCGGAGAGGATCTCGTCGGCGTCCGCGAACACGAGCGGGTTGTCGGACACCGCGTTCGCCTCGGTCAGGAGAATCGCTGCAACGTGCCGCAGTTGGTCGACGCAGGCGCCCATCACCTGCGGCTGACAGCGGAGGCTGTATGGGTCCTGGACGCGCGGGCAATCTTTGTGCGATTCGCGAATCGCGCTGCCCGAGAGCAACGAACGATAGAGCGCCGCTGCGTCGGTTTGTCCGCGATGGCCGCGCACCGCGTGAATTCGCGGATCGAACGGCGTGTCGCTACCGAGACACGCGTCGACGGCGAGCGCGCCGGCAACGAACGCCGCAGCGATCGCGCGCTCGACCGCGAAGAAAGCAGAGAGCGCAAGCGCGGTCGACACCTGCGTGCCGTTCAACAGCGCGAGGCCCTCCTTCGGCCCGAGCGCTACCGGCTGGAGTCCCGCGCGAGCGAGCGCCGCACGCGCCGGCATCACGACGCCGTCGATTCGCGCCTCGCCTTCGCCGATTAGGACGCCGGTCAGGTGCGCGAGCGGTGCGAGGTCGCCCGAGGCTCCGACCGATCCCTGAGCGGGGATGCACGGGATCACATCGGAGTTCGCCAATGCGACGAGCGCCTCGACTACGCTCCAGCGCACGCCCGAGTGGCCGCGCGAGAGCGACGCGACCTTGAGCGCAATCACGAGGCGCACGACGGTGTCGTCAAGCAGCGGTCCCGTGCCGGCGGAGTGCGAGAGCACGAGCGCGCGTTGCAACTCGGCGAGCCGTGCGTCGTCGATCCGCGTTCGCGCAAGTAGGCCGAAGCCGGTATTGACGCCGTAGACGCTCTTTCCGGACGCGATCAGATGCTCGACGGTGCGCGCTGCCGCATCGACGGCAGTCTTTGCTTGCGGATCGATGGCGATCGGCAGGCGTTCCGACCAGAGGGTGCGGAGTTGCGCCAACGTCAGTCGGCCCGGTGAGAGATCAAGGGGCTTCATCGCCGTATCCGCTCGTATTGTGCCGCACTGGCACGGCAGGCGCTATCCGCGTTGCGGCAAGCGAGCCCTCTATAATCGGCTATTGTCGACCTCCTCGACTTCATCCGTCGCGACGCGTTCTGCGCACACGCCGATGATGTCGGGTTACGAGATCCATTCGGGCGTCAACGCAGGAAGGGATGGCGTAACATCACTCGACTTAAATTCGGCGCGAGGTTATCCAATGTTGGATCGGCGAGGATTCATCCGTTCCGCGGCGCGCTGCCTGCTCGCGGGGCCGCTTGCGGCGATGGCGCAGCCGTCCAAAGACCAAGACGCTCGTTCGCAACCCGCGGCGAATGTTCTCGCCGGAATCGCTCGGCCGATTTCAGTTAACTTTCCGCCGGGCCGGCAGATGCACGGGGCGATGATATTCCCGCATACCAGTCGAGAGCTCGGCGCGGAGCAAATCGAGTGGAACGCCAATTTCCAGCTCGAGCACTTCACTGATCGCCTCGACTACCTGAAAGCGATGGGAGCGAACTGCGCAAAGATTCTCGGAGAAGTCTGGTACGTCTACCACGGTCACGTTTCTCTTGCGGACTATTGCGCGCAATGGGACCAGGTCATGGCTTACGCGAAGTCAATCGGTCTGTATGTCTATGTCTGCCCGTTCACGCCGCTTACACTCTTCGATGTCAGGCTCGACAGCGTGATCAGCACCGTTTCGGGCCTCATCTCACACATGGAAGCGCAACCTTACGCGGATTACATTACCTGCTACGACATCGCGGAGGAGGCGAGAACATTCGGATTTCCTGCGGTCCAGTGCGGGGCGATCTACAACGCCTGTCGTCTGCATACCTCGCGCGCCATGTGCGTTTCCTGGTCCGGATATGCGGCGAAGTACGATTCCGATTTCGCGGCCTACCTGCCGTACTGCGACTTCATCGATGTCCACAGCTATCTTCTGGGGCACCTCCCGACGACGGAGTACCAGGTGCTCAATGCGAAATACCCGAACCATGATGTAATCATTGGCGAGTGGGGGAACGAGGCAACCTATAGCGACAGGGAGCGCGCCGAACGCACGGGGTTCTTTTTTGCGGCCGTGCATAACGCAAGGGTGAAGGGATCATTTCTGTGGTGCCTCGACGACTACGTTCCCCGCAGCAGGCCGAGAGACTGCTGGGGTATTTACCATGGCAAGCCAGAGGGCATGATCGCCCCGCCGTTCTCCGCCTACCATGATTACATGCAGGCGTGGCGCAGGGGCGTTACAACGAAGAGTGGAATGTCCGCACCCTCGGCACCTCGTTTCAACGGACGGCGTATCACGTGGGATTCGCCCAACGCCACCGATTACAAAACCGACCGGTTGTACTGCGATGGCATCAGGGTCTTCGAGGACGTCTTTGCTTTATACGACCGGTGGAACGGAGAATCGGGATCGACGTGGCAGGCAGCGACCGTAGACCAGCGGAACGTCGAACGTCGAGGGCCGCTGATCACCACGAAGCGTTTGCGTTCCGACACCCCCGTCGCCCCGAGTCTCATCTGAATAATCCCGGCCTCACAGCGCACGTGCTGCGTGCTCTAGCGAAAAGCCCGTCACGCGGGCGCGGTTCCTTTTGCCGTTCTTGGTTCTGGCGATCCGTTCGTCTTGCATAACTCCGGAAAGCGAGAACGTGGCCGGACCCGTCATTCCGAGTAACTGCTCTAATCCGGTCAGCAGTGAAGCGACTTGTGTTGGCACCGGGAAACGACCCCTTCGTTGACAGTGCAAAGCAACGAAAATTGGCGAAAGCCGAAGAGCTAAAGGGCAAGCGCGGCGAACATCCGTGCCGTTCGGCTCGCCCGTGTTCGGTGCGCCGCGGTATTTTCTTTTTCGGGTCGATTTTCGCGAGCGCTTCGAGATGGACCGCGACAAACCTTACCGACCGTCCGCGATCGCGGATCTTCGCGCTTGCGATCTTTGTCAGCACGCTTTTCAAGCGCAGGGTTGCGTCCCTTGTTGCGCTCGTTGCGCCGCGTTTCGCATGCGACGACTGCGCAGTGCTGTCGTCGCGGGCCAATCGCCGAGTTGATCTGCCTCTGCGCCGCGCTCATTGGCGAGCGACAGCGGTACACCCAACGTCGCCCGATGGCCCGATGCTTCTAGGCGAAGTCTGATGGCCTCGGAGAACGCGATACACTCGCCCGGCTTGAGTCGCTATGCTGCGGCCGAGTCGAAGTCGAGATTGATCTCCGTCATGGTGTGGGTTCTCATCTTGGTGTCGGTGGCTTTCATAAAATGGTAAGTCTTCCAGGTGAAACGAGAAATTGACGAGAAAATGGGTGGCGTCAAAGACTTAATGACGCAACACACACCCATGATGCAGCAGTACCTTCGCGCGAAGGCAGAGCATCCGGACAAGCTGCTCTTCTACCGGATGGGCGACTTCTACGAGCTCTTCTACGACGACGCGAAACGAGCGTCGAGACTGCTGGACATCACGCTGACCGCACGCGGTCAATCGGGTGGCGCGCCGATCCCGATGGCCGGTGTTCCGTATCACGCAGTATCGGGCTATCTCGCAAAGCTCATGAAGCTTGGCGAATCGGTGGCGATCTGCGAGCAGATCGGCGATCCGGCGACGAGCAAGGGCCCGGTCGAGCGGAAGGTGCTGCGCGTCGTCACGCCGGGAACCGTCACCGATGCCGATCTTCTCGACGCGAAGCGCGACAGCCTGCTCGTCGCGGTCAAGCCGGGCAAGCATCGCGCGGGGGTCGCATGGCTCAATCTCGCATCGGGGCAATTCACGCTGGCGGAGGTTGCGCCCGCGGAGTTAGGTGCGGCGCTCGAGAGGCTGGACGTCGCCGAGCTGCTGATTCCCGATGGCATGCCCTCACCGATCGTCGACGGCGCGACTCCGACGCGAACGATGCAGGCATGGCAATTCGACGCCGCGGCGGCAGTTCGCGCCCTCGCGAAGCACTTCGGCACCCGCGATCTCGCGGCGTTCGGCGTCGAGGATCGCGATCTCGGGATGGGCGCGGCCGGCGCGCTTTTCTCGTACGCTGCGGCCACGCAGCAGGCAGCGCTCGCGCACGTGCGCGCGATCGCAGTAGAAACGACGGGGGATTTCATCGCGCTGGATGCAGCGACGCGGCGCAATCTCGAAATCACGGAGACGCTGCGCGGCGAACCGTCCCCGACCCTCTTCTCACTGCTCGACACCTGCGGCACGGCGGCGGGAAGCCGGCTCCTTCGCTACTGGCTCACGCATCCGCTGCGCACGCAGAACGCGGCGCAGGCGCGCCATGCCGCCGTCGATGCCTGGGTCAGAGCACCCTCGGCGCGGACGGCGATTGCGCGCGAGCTCACGCACACCGTCGACATCGAACGGATCGCCGCGCGCATCGCGCTCGCCTCCGCGCGCCCGCGCGAGCTCGCCGGGCTGCGCGATACGCTCGCGCGTCTTCCGACGATTCGCTCCAAGCTCGCGAAGAACGATTCCTCACTCGTCGCCGCGCTCGGCGCAGACCTCGACGTCGATCCGCAATGGGCAGAGCTGCTTGCACGAGCGATTTCGCTCGACCCGGCGGCGCAGCTCCGCGACGGCGGCGTCATCGCGACCGGGTTCGACGGCGAGCTCGACGAGCTCCGGGCGATCGACGAGAACTGCGGGGCGTTCCTGATCGACCTCGAAAAGCGCGAGCGGGAGCGCACGGGCATCGCCAATCTGAAGGTCGAATACAACCGCGTGCACGGCTTCTACATCGAAGTGACGCACGCACACGTCGAGAAGATTCCCGACGACTACCGGCGCCGGCAAACGCTCAAGAATGCGGAGCGCTACATCACGCCCGAACTGAAGGCGTTCGAAGACCGCGCGCTTTCCGCGCAGGAGCGCGCGCTGGGTCGCGAAAAGATCCTGTACGAGGAGCTCCTCGCGAAGCTTGCGGCAGCGATCCCGGCATTGCAGCGCGCTGGCACGGCCCTCGCAGCGGTCGATGTGCTTGCGACGCTCGCCGAGCGCGCCGAGGCGCTCGATTTCGCATGCCCGACGCTCGTTCCGGCGTCCGGACTCAGGATCCGCGGCGGCAGGCATCCGGTCGTCGAGCGGCAGGTCGAAGCTTTCATTCCGAACGATCTCGAGCTCGCCCCCGAGCGGCGACTGTTGATCGTCACCGGCCCGAACATGGGCGGCAAGTCGACGTACATGCGCCAGACTGCAGTGATCGCGCTGCTCGCCTGTTGCGGGTCGTTCGTTCCGGCGCGGAGCGCCGAGATCGGGCCGCTCGACGCGATCCACACGCGCATCGGCTCCGCCGACGATCTTGCGGGCGGCCGCTCGACGTTCATGGTCGAAATGACCGAAGCCGCGACGATCCTGCATCGGGCGACGCCGCAGAGCCTCGTGCTTATCGATGAAATCGGCCGCGGCACGTCGACGTTCGATGGCCTCGCGCTCGCGTGGGCCATCGCGCATGCGCTCGCCGAAAAGAATCGCAGCATCGCGCTCTTCGCGACGCACTACTTCGAGCTGACTGCGCTGCCGGCCGAGGTCGACGGGTGCGCGAACCTGCATTTCGACGCGGTCGAGCATGCCGAAGGGATCGTGTTCCTGCACAAGGCCGAGGAAGGGCCCGCGAACAGAAGCTACGGGCTCCAGGTCGCGAAGCTCGCAGGCGTGCCGTCTTCGGTCGTCCGGCGCGCCAGGGACTATCTCGCGCGTCTCGACAAGTTCAGCGCCGGCGGCGGGCCGCAGGCGGATCTCTTCGCGCCGCTCGGCGTCGCCCCGGTCAACGCGGACGAAACGAACGACGATGCAGGGGCGACCAACGCTCAGGAGCTTGCCGCACGACTCGCAGCGCTCGATCCGGACGCGATGACGCCGCGCGACGCGCTCGCCGCGCTCTACGAGCTACGCAAGCTCCTGCAGCGCTGACGGATAGAACCGTTCTCAAAAATGACGGCGAGCGGCCCGAGAGCGCGAAGGCCCGCGAGCCGAGCCCCGAGATAGTACAGAGACGTACAGCGAGGGGCGAGCGAGGACACGCCAAAGCTATCGGGCCGCGCAGCCAATTTTGAGAGCGGTTCTAGTGATGGTGATGGCCGCCGGGACCGTGCACGTGACCGTGCTCCATCTCCTCGGCGGTCGCGGGGCGCACGTCGACGATATGACATTCGAAGCGCAGCCGCTTGCCGGCCCACGGATGGTTGCCGTCGAGTACTGCCTTCCCGTCGGCAACGTCGGTGACGGTGAAAACGACGCCGCTCCCTTGTTCCTCGCCGGGATTCGTATACGCCTCGAATTGCATGCCGACAGTGACGTCGGGTGGCAATTTGTCGACGGATTCGAGCTTGACGAGCTCGGGATCGTAGTCGCCGAAACCGTCGGCGGGCTCGACGTCGACCGACACTGCGTCGCCGGGCTTCTTCATGTTGAGCGCTGCTTCCACCTTCGGGAGCATCCCGGAGTGTCCGCCGTGCAGATAGGAGATCGGCTCCGAGGTTGCCTCGAGCAGGACGCCGTCGGCGTCGAACAGTTCGAAGGTCAGCGTGACAACGGTGTTGGCAAGTATGTTCATGGAGGCTCGCGACGGAGGGGATCGGGAAGGACGCGGCATTAGCGCTCGGGCCGAAAGTGAGACCCGCCGGACCGCGCGAAGGTTCGCGGCATTGTAGCGCGGCGCGCAACGAGTGCCTCGTATAATCGTTCGATGACCGCAAAGACAGCGCGCGCTCGATCGCAGGCGCGAGGCACCGAAGCGCTTCTCGGCGGGTTGTCGGAAGCACGCTTTCTCCACCGCTTCTGGCAAAGGGAGCCGCTTCTCATCCGCAACGCGATCAGCGGTTTTCGCGGGCCGTTCACCGCGGCGCAACTCTTCGCGCTGGCGCGGCGCGACGACGTCGAATCGCGGATCGTCGTTCGCGATGGCGCTCGCTGGTCGCTCGCGCACGGCCCGTTTCGTCGCTCCGACTTCGCTGCCCTTCCCGCGCGAAACTGGACGCTGCTTGTCCAGGGCGTGAACCTCGTGAGCGTGGAAGGCGACGCGTTGCTGCGCCGCTTTGCGTTCCTCCCCTACGCGCGACTCGACGACCTGATGGTGAGCTATGCAGCTCCGGGCGGAGGCGTCGGCCCGCACGTCGATTCGTACGACGTCTTTCTGCTGCAGGGTTTCGGCCGCAGGCGCTGGCGATTCGGGCGGCAGAGCGATCTCGCGCTGCGCCCGCGGCTGCCGCTGCGCATTCTGCAGCGCTTCACGCCTCGGCACTTGGAGGTGCTCGGCGGCGGCGACATGCTCTACCTTCCGCCCGAGCTCGCGCACGACGGCGCGGCAATCGACGCGTGCACGACCTACTCGATCGGATTTCGCGCGGCGAGCGCACAGGAGCTCGCTCGGGCATTCCTCGATTTTCTGCACGACGAGCTGGATCTCGGCGGCCGCTATGCCGACCGCGATCTCGCCCCGGTCCGCGAGCCCGCCCGCATCGAAGCCGCGATGCGGCACCGCTACGAGCGAATGCTCGAGCGCGTTCGCTGGAGCCGCTCGACGATCGAGCGCTTCGCAGGGTGCTGGCTCTCCGAGCCCAAGCCGAACGTCGCGTTCGATCCGCCGTCCGCGCCGTTGGGCCCGGCGGCCTTCGGTGCGCGCGCAGCGAAACGGGGCATCCGCCTCGATACCCGGACGCAGCTTCTCTACGACACGAAGCACCTTTACATCAACGGATCGGCGTTACCCTCGCCCCCGCGCGGCGCTCCGACGCTCAGGCGCCTCGCCAACGACCGATCGCTTACGCCGCAAGCAACCCAGGCCGCCCACCCGCAAGCCGCGACAATTCTTTACACTTGGTATCGAGATGGCTACCTCCACCCCCACGCCGCCTGAATCGGAGTCGCCGCCGACGATTGCCGCGCGGCACGAGAAGATCGACACCGTCGCGGCCCAGCTCGCAGCGATCGACGAGCTGGTGAGGCTCGCGCGCCATTCGATCCGCGTTTTCGACGTCGAACTCTCGTGGATGGGATGGAACGAACCGGCACGCGCGGAGAAGATCGTTGCGTTCCTGCGTGCGTCGCGCAATCCGAGGTTCGACATCGTCGTCCACGACACGGGCTGGATCGAGCGCTCGTGCCCGCGCCTCACCCGTCTGCTCAAGCCCTACGGGCACCTAATCACGATTCGCAGGACCGGCGAAGATGCGCGACATGCGATGGATCCGCTGCTGATCGTCGACGATCAGCATTACCTCCATCGGCTGAA
>DASSGI010000164.1:0-11711 GCA_035857655.1 Casimicrobiaceae bacterium
GGGACGGCCGGTCTTCGTCGATTTCACCGCGGCGTGGTGCGTCACCTGCCAGGTGAACAAGCGTCTCGTTCTCAATACGCGGGACGTCCGTGCGGCGTTCGCGCGCAAGAACGTCGTGCTCGTGCGCGCCGACTGGACGCGCCGCGATCCCGATATCACCCGCGCGCTGACCGCGCTTGGCCGAACCGGCGTGCCGGTGTACGTTCTTTATCCACCGCGGGGAAACCCCGTGCTGCTCCCCGAAGTGCTGCAGCAGGAGACCGTGCTCGAGGCGCTCGATTCGTTGTAGGGCGACGCGGCGCGAATACGAACGAAAGGAGATTGTCATGCGCTTCAAATCGATGATGCTGGCCGGCGGTATCGCGCTCGCGCTCGCGTTCGCGCTTCCCGCTGCTGCGACGCCCGGTGTCCCAGCCCCGGACTTCACGGTTGCCGACACGAGCGGCAAGCCGGTGAAGCTCACCGACTACCGCGGCAAGTTCGTCGTGCTCGAGTGGACGAACCCCGAGTGCCCGTTCGTGCGCAAGCACTACAACAGCCAGAACATGCAGGGGCTGCAGAAGGAATGGGGCGCGAAGGACGTCGTCTGGCTGACGATCAACTCGACCAATGCGAGCCATAGCGAGTACAAGACTCCGGACGAGATGGCGAAGTGGATGACCGCGCAGCAGGCGGCGCCGAAGGCGACGCTGATCGACGGGACGAGCGGGACGGCGCGTGCGTATGCCGCGAAGAACACGCCGCACATGTTCGTCATCGACCCGTCGGGCAGGATCATCTACGATGGGGCGATCGACGACAAACGCTCGACGAATCCGGCGGACGTGAAGATCGCGAACAACTACGTGCGCGCCGCGCTCACCGAGGCGACTGCCGGGAAGCCCGTCTCGGTCGCCAGCACGACGCCGTACGGTTGCACGATGAAGTACTGAGCCACACCGGTCGATGACGAACGGCCGGGCGCGGTGCGTCGTGCTGCTCGAGCGACCAGGCGCCCGGCAAAAAGGGAGGAAGAAGCGATGAACAGGCTGCTCGGGATGTCCGTGCTCGTCGCGCTCGCGCCGCTCGCGCAGGCCGCCGACATCGAAGCCGGGAAGGCGAAGGTCGCAACAGTGTGCGCCGCGTGTCACGGCGCGAACGGCGTCAGCGTGAGTGACGCGATACCGAATCTCGCCGCGCAGCGCGCGGGTTATCTCGAAGCGCAGTTGAAGGCGCTGAAGGACGGGACGCGCAAGAACCCGATCATGAACGCGATCGCCGCGCAACTGAGCGCCGACGACATCGCCAACGCCGCCGCTTATTTCGCGTCGCTGCCGGGCCCGGCGTCGGGCGCGAAATCCGGCCTGCTTCCCAACGTCGCCGCGTCGCACGTGCCGTATCCCGAAGGCTACAAGAGCGCGTTCACCAAATATCACACGATTAACTTCCCGGCGACGAACCAGGTCCGCTACTACTTCGTGAACAAGACGGCACTCGATGCGGCGAAGGCGGGCAAGGATCTGCCGAACGGCTCGGTGCTCTTCGCCGAGGTGTATTCGGCGAAGCTCGGCGCGGACAACAAGCCGATGGTCGGCAGCGACGGCTTCTTCGTCGCCGACAAGCTTCTTTTCTACACGGCGATGGCGCGCGAAGCGGGATGGGGCAAGGACATCCCGGACGTCCTGCGCAACGAGGATTGGAACTACGCGGTGTTCACGCTCGACCAGAAGCAGCGTCCCGGCGTGAACCAGGCCGAATGCCTCGCCTGCCACAAGCCGCTCGACAAGGTGAGCTACACGTTCACGCTGAAGGAGCTCGCCGCAGCGAAGTAGAGAACGCGGACTCCATCTCCCTCCGGAAGCGCACGGCTTCCGAGGACGCATCGATCGTCACGTCTTCCCAGCGAACGGGCGCGTGGGCAGCGACGCTGCGCGCGAGCTTGACGCCGTGCGCGAGTCCGAGCGGCAGGCCGCCGAGCGCGAGTGAAGCGCTCGCCGGCATGAGCTTCCCGTACACCGTATAGCCGCCCTCGCCGTCGAGCGTTTCGCCGGCCGCGAGATCGCGCTTCGCTGTGGCGACGACGTCGCCGTTCCAGGCGATTGCAGCGCCGGTCGCCTCGCCTCTCAAGCCGACGGAGGCAACGCTCACGCCGAGCTCGAGGCCGATCGCGTGATACGGCTTGTACGTCGCCGAGTAGCGTCCCGATGGATCGGTCGAGAATCCGTACTCGGCGAAGCAACGGCGAACGTACTCCGCGCCGGCTTCCTCGCCCGCGCGGAACGTCACGTAGACGCCCCAGCGCAAGTCACGGAACACGGGCCGGCCGTCGCGCTCGACGCTCGAGATCACCTCGACCTGTCCCGCATGACGCAGCTGACCGCCCTCGTCGGCCGGACGCAGCACGCGCGGCAGATCGTCGACGCCGCAGGGAGGAAACGCGAGCCCTGAGGGCGCAGGCGTGAGCCCGGTTGCGTTCGCGACGGCCGCCATCTCGATCGCACTCTTCGTGCCGTCGAGAAACGAGTTGAACATCCGCGCATTGAAGTCGCCGGCAGCAACCGTCTCCGGCGTGAATCCGTAGTACGGCCACACGGTGTCCGGCGTCGACGCGTGATACTCGGGCAGGTACTTCGTTCCTTTGCCTGCGGCGACCACCTCGAAGCCGGCAGCGCGGCACCAGTCGACCAGCTCGCAGATCAACGCCGGCTGGTCTCCGTACGCGAGCGAATAGACGATCCCCGCTTCGCGGGCGCGTCGCGCGAGCAGCGGGCCCGCGAGTGCGTCGGCCTCGACGTTGACCATCACGACGTGCTTGCCCTCGCGGCAGCATGCGAGAACGTGGGCAATTCCGGCGGCCGGATTGCCGGTTGCATCGATGACGATCTCGATCTCCGGCGCAGCGACGAGAGCGGGCGCGTCGTCGGTCACGCAGGTGCGGCCGCTTGCCGCCGCCGCAGCGAGCGAGCGCGCGGCGATGCGCTCGGCCGTCCAACCCGTCCGCACGAGCGCACCCTTCGCGCGATCGGGTGCGAGATCGGCAATGGCAACGACGTGAACGCCCGGCGTGTGCTTGGCCTGCGCGAGATACATCGATCCGAACTTCCCGGCGCCGATCAAACCGACGCGCAGAGGCCGGCCTTCGGCCGCCCGCGCGACGAGCATTCTGTGGAGGTTCATCGTGCCCTCATCGTAACGCCAGCGACAGCCCGACCGGAACGAACAGCACGGCCATCATATTGCCGATCAGCACGATCGAGGCGACCTTGGACGGCTCCTGGCGGTACTGTTCGGCGACCATGAAGTTCAGAACGGCCGGCGGCAGCGAGCCGAAAATGAACAGCAGACCCTGCTGTGTCGAATCGAGGTCGAGCACGAGCGCGAGGAGCCCGGCGATGGCGATGCCGGTCAGCGGACAGACGAGCCCGCCGAGGATTCCGAGGCGCAGGTCGTCGAACCTCGCTTCCGCGAGGCGCGCGCCGAGCGAGATCAGCATCAGCGGGATCGCGGCGTCGCCGACCATCTTGATCGCGAGCATCAGCCACTCGGGCATGGGCGGGTGCGCGAGCGCGAATGCGAAGCCGAGGAACGTCGCGATGACCATCGGGCTGCGGAAGATGGGACCGATCGGCGCATCGCGCTTTACGATGTGCACGCCGAGCGTGAAGTGCAGCAGATTGGAGATCGTGAACAGCGTGACCATCGCCGAAAGCCCCGGCTGACCGAAGCTCAGGTACGCGAGCGGCAGCCCCATGTTGCCGCAGTTGTTGAACATCATCGGCGGCACCCACGTCCGAGGGTCCTGGTGCAGGAGCTTTGCGAACGGCCACGCGAGCAATCCCGAGCCCAGGACCACGCCGATCGCGCCGGCGATGAGCGGCAGGTTGGACGCGAGATCGAACTCCTTGCTCGAGAGCGCCGAAAAGATAAGCGCCGGCAGCAGCATCGAAAGGTTGACCCTGTTCATCGAGCTGAAATCCGGCTTCACGCGCGCGGCATAGAGCCAGCCCAGCGCGACGACCGAGAACACCGGCAGGATGATGCCGAGGATACGGACGAACATCGGCGTCGCTACGGGCGTCGCTACAGGATGTAGCGCGCGAGATTCTCGTCTCCGGCGATGTTGCCGAGGCGCGCGTCGACGTAAGCCGCGTCGATCGCGAAAGTGTCTCCGGTGTGCTTCGTCGCATGGAAGGAGAGGTCATCGAGCAGCCGCTCCATGACGGTGTAAAGCCGCCGCGCGCCGATGTTCTCCTGCCGCTCGTTGACGGCGAACGCGATCTCGGCGAGCCGACGGATCCCGTCGGGCGTGAAATCGAGATGCACGTTCTCGGTATCGAGCAGCGCCTGGTACTGGCGCACGAGGCAGGCGTCGGTGGCTGTGAGGATCTTCTCGAAGTCGGCGACCGACAGCGAGTTGAGCTCCACGCGAATCGGGAAACGCCCCTGCAGCTCCGGAATCAGGTCCGAGGGCTTCGAGAAGTGAAACGCCCCCGAGGCGATGAACAGGATGTGGTCGGTGCGCACCATCCCGTATTTCGTCGACACCGTCGTGCCTTCGACGAGCGGCAGCAGGTCCCGCTGCACGCCCTGGCGGGAGACATCGGCGCCGTGCGTTTCCTGCCGGCTCGCGATCTTGTCGATTTCGTCGAGGAACACGATGCCGTTCTGCTCGACCGCGGCGAGAGCCTTCGCCTTGATCTCATCGTCGTTGACGAGCTTCGCGGCTTCCTCGTCGGTGAGCGTCTTCAGCGCATCGGCGACGTTCATGCGCTTCACTTTCCGCCGCGCCCCTCCCATCTGCTGGAACATTCCCTGGATCTGGCTCGTGAGCTCCTCCATTCCGGGAGGGGCGAGCATCTCCATCTGCGGCGGGAGGAGCGACACTTCGATCTCGACCTCCCGCTCGTCGAGCTTGCCTTCGCGCAGCATCTTGCGGAATTTCTGCCGCGTCGCCGAATCGGTCGGCTGCATGTTCTGGATATTGACTTCGCGCGCCGGCGGCAGCAGCACGTCGAGCAGGCGTTCCTCGGCGACGTCGGCGGCGCGATCGCGGACCTTGCGCGCCTCCGCTTCGCGCGTCTGCTTGATCGCGGCTTCGGCGAGATCGCGGATGATCGTGTCGACGTCGCGGCCGACGTACCCGACCTCGGTGAACTTCGTCGCCTCGACCTTGATGAACGGAGCGTCGGCGAGTCGCGCGAGCCGCCGCGCGATCTCGGTCTTGCCGACGCCCGTCGGCCCGATCATCAGGATGTTCTTGGGCGTGATCTCCTGGCGCAGCGGCTCGGGCACCTGCTGGCGCCGCCAGCGATTGCGCAGCGCGATTGCGACCGCACGCTTCGCCGCGTCCTGGCCGACGATATGCTTGTCGAGCTCGGAAACGATTTCGGACGGGGTCATGTGTGACATCGGGAGGCCCCACGGGCGAGGACGCGACGGCCGCAAGCGGAGCGCAAGAATTCGCGCTCCGCACGCCCATCCAGTCAGTCGGGAATAGTCAACGTGTTTCCGGAGAACGTGATCGTGTCTGCGGCCGGCGGGTTCGACGAGATCGGCGGCACGTTCGCGGTCGTGATCTGCGGCGCGGCCCCGGCGGTGCCGCCACGCGGCGTCGTGCGCACCAGCTGCGACGGCGGCAGCGGCTGGCCCTGTATCAGGTATGCCCACATCCGATCCATTGCCTGCAGGAAATAGTAGTGGAGCGGGATGAAATTCGAGTCGTACCCCGGAAGCGCGGCGTTGTCGATGAACGCGTCGAAGTGCTGGCCGTTGGTCACCTCGATGTAGACGAGCTTGCCGGCGCCGCCTTCGACGAGCTTGTTCTGGCCGTAGTACGGGCGCGCGTTCATGTTGACGGGGATGAGCGTGTCGGCGCGTCCCGCGACGATGATTGCCGGCTTGCCGCTCAGATTCGCGCTGCGCAGCGTCTCCGCGACGCCGGCCTTGACGCGTCCCGCCAGAGCGTCCCCGCCGACCCACATGCTGCGCTGGCAATTCGCGCCGTCCGCGTTGAAGTCGAGGATGCCGGACGACGGCGATATCGACGCCGGATCGCGCAGGGGTCCGCCGGGGCTCAGGTTGTTGACGATGTTGATCCCGGCGCTCAAGCCGACGCCGTTGAACGGGCCGAAGATCTGCGCGAGCGCCGCGGGAGCAAGCGCCGTCGGCTTGTTGGACGCATCCGTCGCTGCGTAGGAGAAGCCGCACACATTGTCGGCGACGCTGAAGCGGCCGTAGGCGTTCGCGTAGGTCGCAACGACCGGAGGCGTGGCGAGCGCGTAATGCGATGCGTGCAGGATGTTCGATTCTGGCTGCCATCCGGCGGCGATCAGCTTGTCGAGTGACTCTTCGGCCTGTGCAGTCGTCGACGAAGTCGTGAGGAGTCCCTTCGCCTTGAGCGACGTGCACCGGTTCGTCGCGAGCGCGACCGGGATGAAAGCTGCGCCGGGCGAGTTGACCGCGCGCGGCGACAGCGCGGCGCAGGGCTGGTAGAGATTGGCGGTCGTGAAGTAATCGTAGAGCGGCTTCGCGCTGCCGGCGATCGACGTCGCGCCGCGCGTGATGATGAGCGCGGGATTCGCCATCAGCTCGAGCACGGGCTCGGCGACTGCGACGCCGTTGATCAGATTCTCGATGTCCCGCTCGGCCGCGGCGATCGACGCGCCGCCGCCGTTCGAGACCGACGAGGCGATCACCCAAGTGTTGGTTCTGTCGTACTTGACCTTCGAGGTTCCGTCGGCGAACTTGTCGGCGAACTGCTCGTTGAGCGCAAAGTATGCGAAGCGGATCGCGTTCAGCGTGTCAGTGCCCCAGTCCTTCTCGGGATTCTGCTGCGAATGCGCGTGCTTGATCGCGATGCGGGTCGGGTTGGCCGAATTGAACGCCGCGAGATCGCCGGCGGACAACGCTGCGGTGAAGTTGGATTTCGCTCCGGCGGTAATCGCATCGGTGCGCGTTCCGTCCTGGAGATTGACGGTGTTGGTCGCGAGATCGTGGACGCCGATGCCGGTCCCCTTGTCGGCGTAGGCTACGGCACAGCCGTGCTTGAGTCCCCATTCGCCGGCGCTTCCGATCGCGCCATAGACGCCGCGCGATCCCGACGACGTCGCCGTCACGATGCACGGCGCGATGTTGCCGAAGTTGTTGGGGATCTGCACCATCAAGGTGACGTTCTTCCTGCCCGTTCCGTCGTCGGCGTACGCGATGTACTCGGTGCCCGCGATTTTTCCCTGGCCGAGCGTGCTGTTTCCGGTCAGGTCGATGTTCGGGCCATACAGGATCCCGTAGCCGCCCTTCGGACTGATGTCGAGGATCGCGCGATAGTTGTTGAAGATCGCGAGCCGCCTGAGCTCGGCGGCCGTGGGCGCAGTCGGATTCGCCGGCGGGGGCGCCGCCGCGGCGCCGAGACCGGTCGCGCCGAGTCCGGCAGTCAGCAGATCGTCGTTGACGCCGTCATAGCTCGTCTTGGTGACGGTGCCCAGGAACGCGGGGCGAAGGCTCTGCGGCTCGTTGTCCGAGCCTCCCCCCCAGTCGCAGCCGGTGAACAGCACCGCAGTCGAGCACGCGAGAGCAGGTGCGACCAACAAACGCAATCGATTCATGGTCGGAAGATGGTGATTTCGAAGTTCTGCGCCGCGCTGCCTGGCTCGCCCCCGCGCGAGTGAGCTCGTTCGCGCCTCGTTTCGCCATCCTGGTCGTGATCCCGCTGGGGGCCGAGTTTAACGCATCATGGGTCCGAATCGCTCCCGCAAAGCGCTCTTTTGGCAAGGGGGAGCCATTCGCTTATCATGCGGCGAAGGGAACCGCGTATCGCGCTCGAATGAAAGGCGCGGGCGGCTCCGCTCGAGGAGGCCCGGATGAAGGTTGCACTCGGCTCGATTGCGATCGGCGCGCTCGTCGTCGGTTGCGCAACGACGATGGAAGCGCCGCGGAACGAGGCCGTCGCCGATCTCGCGCCGACGGCCGGCAACAGTGCGAAGGGCACCGTCACGTTCACGCAGAAGGACGGCACGGTCCTGGTGGTCGCCAAGGTGTCGGGACTCACGCCGGGCAACCACGGCTTCCACATACACGAGAAGGGCGACTGCAGCGCAGCCGACGCGATAAGCGCAGGCGGGCACTTCAATCCGATGGGCAAGCCGCACGCGCATCCGTCGTCGCCCGACCGCCACACCGGCGACATGCCGATGCTGGTCGCCGATGCGTCGGGCAACGCGACGCTCACCGCGGAGCTCACGCTGATGAGAATCGGCAGCGGCCCGAACGACATCATCGGCAAGGGCGTGATCGTCCACAAGGATCCCGACGACTTCACGACGCAGCCCACCGGAAATTCAGGCGCACGCGTTGCATGCGGCGTCATCCGCAAGGCGTGACGCCGCGAACGGCGCTCGCCGTGGCGCTCGCGGGCGTGCTCGCCTCTTGCGCGTCCGACGAAGAGGCGAAGAAGCCTCCACCCGATCCGGGTGTGGGTGCGGACATGCGGCCGGCCTCCGGTAGCGCGATTCACGGAAGAGTAACGTTTCAGCAGTACGACGGCGGCGTGGCCGCCGCGGTCAGCGTATGGGCCGGAATTCCCGGCACCATGCGGGTCGTCATTCACACGACGGGCGTGTGCTCTTCGCCGAACGGGTTTTCTGCGGGGCCGCCGTGGATACCGCCCGGGGCGACGGAGCCGGTGATCGTTCGCATCTTCGTCAGCGACAACCAGTACGGCACCACGACAGCGCGCCTGCGTGGCATCAAGGTCGACGGTCCCGACGGAATACGCGGCAAATCCGTCGTCGTCCATCTGGGTTCGTCGAGCTCGCTCGACGCGCAGCCCGACGTTCCCAACAACCGAGTCGCCTGTGGCGTCATCGAAACCAACAGGACGCCCAGTCTCGAATGAGCCGCGTGTCGCGCGGCGCGTCGTGAGTCTCCGGAGCACAAGATGGGATTTCTGACTGGCAAGAAGATCCTGATCACGGGCGTGCTTTCCAACCGCTCGATCGCGTACGGCGTCGCGCAGGCCTGCCGGCGGGAAGGCGCCGATCTCGCGTTCACCTATGTCAACGACGAGCTGAAGGAGCGCGTCGTGCGCATCGCGGCGGAATTCGGAACGGTCCCCGTTCTGCGCTGCGACGTGACGAAGGACGACGACATCGACGCGCTGTTCGCGTCGATTGCCTCCGAATGGGGCGGGCTCGACGGCTTGCTGCATGCGATCGCATTCGCGCCCCGCGAATCGCTCGCCGGCGATTTCCTGAACGGGATGTCGCGCATGGCGTTCGCAACCGCGCACGACGTGAGCTCGTACAGCCTCGCAGCGCTTGCGAAGGGTGCGCGCGCGCTGATGCAAGGCGGGCATGCTGCGATCGCGACGCTCACCTACCTCGGCGCGCTGCGCGCATTGCCCAACTACAACGTCATGGGACTTGCGAAGGCGAGTCTCGAAGCAAACGTCCGCTATCTCGCGGCGACGCTCGGTCCCGAGGGCATACGCGTCAACGGCATCTCGGCGGGGCCGATCAAGACGCTCGCCGCAGCCGGGATCGGCGGCTTTTCCAGGATTCAGCGCTTTGTCGAGAAGAACGCGCCGCTGCGGCGCAACGTCACGATCGACGAGGTCGGCAACGTCGCCGCCTTTCTGTTGTCGGACCTTGCGAGCGCGATCACCGGCGAGATCACCTACGTCGACTGCGGCTTCTCGATCGTCGCCGCGGGGATGATGGAAGAGTAAGTCAAAGAAGGACAATGTGATCGGCGCGCTCCCGGCGCGCGAAGCGTCCCGACTCGATGCCCGCCCCAACCTCGCGCTTCGACGCGGTCGTCATCGGTGGCGGCCACAACGGGCTTACGTGCGCCGCTTACCTCGCCGGCGCGGGCATCAAGGTGTGCGTGCTCGAGCGGCGCAGCGTCCTGGGCGGCGCTGCCGTCACCGAAGAGTTCCATCCGGGATTCCGCAATTCGACGGCGAGCTACACCGTGAGCTTGCTCAATCCGAAGGTGATCAGCGATCTCCGGCTCGTGCAGCACGGGCTCTCGATCGTCTCGCGTCCGTTCTCGAATTTCCTCCCGCTGCCGGACGGCGGATACCTCAAGGTCGGCGGCGGACTCGACGCGACGCAGGACGAGGTTGCCAAGTATTCGCGTCGCGACGCCGATCGGCTTTCGCACTACTACGCGATGCTCGATCGCGTCGCAGACGTCCTGCGCGATCTGCTGCTGGCAACGCCGCCCAACGTGGGCGGCGGCGTCCACGCGCTGCTCGACGCGTGGAAGGTCGCGAAGCGATTTCGCGCGCTCGACCTCGCGGGGCAGCGCGACGTGCTCGATCTATTCACGAAGAGCGCAGGCGACGTGCTCGATCGCTGGTTCGAATCGGGTCCGATCAAGGCGGCGTTCGGCTTCGACGCCGTCGTCGGCAACTTCGCGAGCCCGTACACGCCGGGCTCCGCCTATGTCCTTCTGCACCACGTCTTCGGCGAGGTGAACGGCAAGCGGGGCCAGTGGGGGCACGCGCGCGGCGGCATGGGCGCGATCACGCTGGCGATGGCGCGGGAATGCACCGCGCGGGGGGTGACGCTTTGCACCGACGCGGCCGTCCGCTCGGTGCTCGTCGAGGGCGGGCGCGCGGTCGGAGTCGTCCTCGCAAGCGGCGAAACCGTTCATGCGACGCGCGTCGTCGCCAACGTCAATCCGAAGCTCCTGTTCACCGAGCTCGTCGCGCCCGAACATCTGCCGGAGGACTTCCGCGCGCGCATTGCGTCTTACAAGTGCGGGTCGGGAACGTTTCGGATCAACGTTGCGTTGTCCGAGCTGCCCGACTTCACCGTTCTTCCGGGAAAGGCTGCGGCCGCGCATCATGCGAGCGGAATCGTGATTGCGCCGTCGCTCGCCTACATGGAGCGCGCGTACTTCGACGCGAAGACCGCCGGGTGGTCTCTAGCGCCGATCGTCGAGATGCTGATTCCATCGGTCGTCGACGATACGCTCGCGCCTCGCGGTATGCACGTTGCGAGCCTCTTCTGTCAGCACGTGCATCCGGACCTGCCGCGCGTCACGCGCGGGCGTACGTGGGACGACGCGCGCGACGAAGTCGCGGATCTGATGATCGACACCGTCAACGCGGTCGCTCCGAATTTCAAGGCAAGCGTGCTCGGCCGACGCGCGCTGTCGCCGCTCGATCTCGAGCGCGAATTCGGATTGATCGGCGGCGACATCTTTCACGGCGCGCTCACGCTCGATCAACTCTTTTCGGCGCGACCGGTCCTGGGTCACGGCGATTACCGCACGCCCGTGCGCGGGCTCTATCTCTGCGGTGCCGGCACGCATCCCGGGGGCGGCGTGACGGGAGTACCGGGTCACAACGCCGCGCGCGAGATACTCAGGGACGTGCGGCGGAAGCGCTTCTGAGCGAGGCGAAGCGGCGACGGCGGTTTTGAGTGGGCGAAGCGGCGACGGCTGGCGAGTGCTTAGCGTGGCCGTGATTCAGGTCCGGCCACGGGTGCCCGACGCGTCTGACGGGCGGACCAACACGTCCGCCGGGTCGCCGCGTCACCCGTACGGGCGGACCGCGGCACATGCGCCCTCGCCAACCGTCGCCGCTTCGCCCTTCGCAGGATTGTGCCGATGCGAGCGCACGGTACGCGCTGGAGCGTCCGCGCAGCGATGGCAGTCGCTGCGCTCGCGGCGCGCATACACAGAAATTCGATGCGGCCGAGCGCAGCCCGCACCGAACTGAAGGAAGC
>DASSGI010000165.1:0-10721 GCA_035857655.1 Casimicrobiaceae bacterium
AGCAGGGCCTCGAGCGCGTGGTGGTGCAGCTTCCCGGCGTGCAGGACACGGCGCGCGCCAAGGACATCCTCGGCCGCACGGCCTCCCTCGAAATCCGCATGGTCAACGAGGACCCGGGCGCGCTCGAAGCGGCGCTCGCCGGCCAGGTTCCGTTCGGCAGCGACCTGTTCACCGAGCGCAGCGGCGGACCCGTGCTCGTCAAGCGCCAGGTCGTATTGACGGGAGACCGCATCAACGACGCGCAACCGGGCTTCGACTCGCGCAACAACGAGCCCGCTGTCCACGTCAATCTCGACGGCACCGGCGCGCGGATCTTCAAGGAGGTCACGCGCGAGAACGTCGGCAAGCGGATGGCGATCGTGCTCGTCGAGAAGGGCAAGGCCGAGGTGATCACCGCGCCCGTGATCCGCGAGGAAATCGGCGGCGGCCGCGTCCAGATCAGCGGCCGGATGACCACGCGCGAGGCGAACGACATCGCGCTGCTGATGCGCGCGGGCGCGCTGGCGGCGCCGATGGAGATCGTCGAAGAGCGCACCGTCGGCCCTTCGCTCGGCAAGGAGAACATCGACAAGGGGTTCAAGTCGGTGTTCTACGGCTTCATCGTCCTCACGCTCTTCATGTGCGCGTATTACCAGCTGATGGGCGTGATCTCCGCGTTCGCGCTGTCGGTGAACCTGATGCTGCTCGTCGCGTTGCTGTCGATGCTGCAGGCGACGCTGACGCTCCCGGGCATCGCGGCGATCGCGCTGACGCTCGGCATGGCGATCGACTCGAACGTGCTGATCAACGAGCGGATCCGCGAAGAGCTGCGCTGGGGCGCAACGCCGCACGCGGCGCTCAACGCCGGCTACGAGCGAGCGTTTGGAACGATCCTCGACTCGAACGTCACGACGCTGATCGCCGGCATCGCGCTGCTCATCTTCGGCACGGGGCCGGTCCGCGGCTTCGCCGTCGTCCACTGCCTCGGCATCATGACGTCGATGTTCTCTGCGGTGTTCGTCTCGCGCGGGATCGTCAACCTGATCTACGGCGGCCGCAAGCATCTCGCCAAGATCTCGATCGGCCAGGTGTGGCGGCCGACGGCAACGGCCGGCGCTCCGGCGAAGTGACGCGCCGGCCTCCGACGATGGCTCGCAAGTTCGCAATTCGACGCAGTGTGCTCTCCGCGCGCACGCTCTCCCGCTAGCATCCGGCGGCCAACTCCGAACATCCCGTCCCCATGGAATTCTTCAGGATCCAGCGCGATATCCCGTTCATGCGGCACGCGCTCACGTTCAACGTGATATCGCTCGTCACGTTCGTGCTCGCCGTATTCTTCCTCGTTCATCGCGGGCTCAATTTCGGCGTCGACTTCCGCGGCGGCACGCTGATCGAAGTCACCTACGCTCACGCGGTCGACTTCGGCCGCGTCCGCGCGGCGATCGACAAGCTGAACCTGGGCGAATATTCGGCGCAGAGCTTCGGGAGCTCCGACACCGCGCTGATCCGCCTGCCGCTCAAGGAAGGCCTTTCGAGCGCGCAGCTCTCGGAGCAGGTGATGGGTGCGCTGCGCGCCGACGACGCCTCGGCGAAGCAGCAGCGCGTCGAGTTCGTCGGCCCGCAGGTGGGGAAGGAGCTCTACGAGAACGGCGCTCTCGCGCTGCTCCTCGTATCGCTCGGCATCGTCGGGTATCTCGCGCTGCGCTTCGAATGGCGCTTCGCGATCGCGGCGATCATCGCCAATCTGCACGACGTCATCATCATCCTCGGCTTCTTCGCGCTGTTCCAGTGGGAATTCTCACTGCCTGTCCTCGCGGCGGTGCTCGCGGTCCTCGGCTATTCGGTCAACGAGTCGGTCGTGATCGCCGACCGGATCCGCGAGAACTTCCGCAAGATGCGCAAGGCGACGGTAACGCACGTGATAGACAACGCGATCACGAGTACGATCTCGCGGACGATCATCACCCACGGCAGCACGCTGATGATGGTGCTTTCCATCCTGTTCTTCGGCGGCGAGACGCTCCACTATTTCGCGCTCGCGCTCACGATCGGCATCTGCTTCGGCATCTACTCGTCGGTGCTGGTGATGGCGCCGCTCGTCATGTGGATGGGCGTCTCCCGCGAAGATCTCGTGAAGCCGGAACGCAAGGCCGGCGCCACGGGCGAGAAGATCCTCCCGTAGTGGGAAATTAGGGTCAGAGACGATTTTTTGGCGGAGACAGCCGGCGGGGATGCGTGCGGCTCGCGGGGAAAAATCGTCTCTGACCCTAATTTTCCCTTTTCCATGCTGACCACGCTCATCTACTCGCTGCTCGCGCTCGATCAGACCGTTTCGCAGATCGCCGCGCAGCACGGGCACTGGCTCTATCTGATCCTGTTCCTCGTGATCTTCGCCGAAACGGGACTCGTCGTCTTCCCGTTCCTGCCCGGCGACTCGATCCTGTTCATCGCCGGCACCGTCGTTGCGACCGCCGATCTGAACGTCCACCTGCTGGTCGCGGTGCTGATCGCCGCGGCGATTCTCGGCGACACGATCAATTACTCGATCGGTCACTACATCGGTCCGCGCGCATACGATCGGCCGGACTCGCGCTGGTTCAAGCAGGAGCACCTGCGGCGAACGCAGGCGTTCTACGAGAAGTACGGCGGCGTGACGATCATCATCGGCCGCTTCGTCCCGATCATCCGGACGTTCGCGCCGTTTCTGGCCGGCGTCGCCGGGATGACGTACACGCGCTTCCTTTCGTACAACGTCGTCGGCGCCGTCGCGTGGATCGTGTCGCTCGTCTACGCGGGATACCTGTTCGGCAACATCCCGTGGGTGAAGAACAACCTGACGTTGATCGTCTTCCTGATCGTCGTGGTGTCGCTGCTCCCGGCGATCACGACGTTCATGAAGGAACGCAACGCCGCACGGCAGTTGAAGCGCTCGCAGCGCGAAAACAGCTGAATCGCTGTTGGCGCGAACGTTGACGCCGCCGCGTTCGCAGTCCGCTAGACGCGCTTCGCGAGATCCGCGGCGAGTCCGACGTAGCCCGCCGGCGTCAGCCTCTTGAGCCGCGTCCTCGCCTCCTCCGGGATCGGGAGTCCGTCGATGAACGCATGCAGGCTCTCGCGCGTGATGCCTGTCACGCCGCGGGTGAGCGCTTTGAGCCTCTCGTAGGAATTGGGAACGCCATAACGGCGCATCACCGTCTGGATCGGTTCGGCGAGCACTTCCCAGCTCGCGTCGAGATCGGCGGCGATCCGGGCCTCGTCGACGGCGAGCTTGGCGAGCCCCTGCGCCGCCGACAGCCAGCCGAGGAGCGCGTACCCGAGCGCCACGCCCATGTTGCGCAACACCGTCGAGTCGGTGAGGTCGCGCTGCCAGCGCGAGATCGGAAGCTTTTCGGCGAAGTGGCGCAGCAGCGCATTGGCCACGCCGAGGTTGCCCTCGGAATTCTCGAAGTCGATCGGATTGACCTTGTGCGGCATCGTCGACGATCCGACCTCGCCCTCCTTCATCTTCTGCCGGAAATAGCCGATCGACACATAGCCCCAGACGTCGCGGTCGAGATCGATCAGCACGGTGTTCGCGCGGGCGATCGCGTCGAAGAGCTCCGCCATGTAGTCGTGCGGCTCGATCTGCGTCGTGAACGGATTGAACTCGAGACCGAGGCCGGCGACGAACCTCGCGGCGAAGCGCTCCCAATCGACGTCCGCGTACGCGGCGACGTGCGCGTTGTAGTTGCCGACCGCCCCGTTCGCCTTGCCCTTGAGCGGCACGCGCTCGATCGCCGCGATCTGGCGCTCGAGCCGCGCATAGACGTTGGCCATCTCCTTGCCGAGCGTGGTCGGCGTGGCCGGCTGTCCGTGCGTGCGCGCGAGCATCGGCAGCGCGGCGTGCGCGTGCGCGAGCGCGCGCAACGCGGCCGCGATGTCGCGCAGCGCCGGCACCAGGATGTCGCGCCGCGCCTCGGCGAGCGTGATCCCGTGCGCGAGATTGTTGATGTCCTCGGACGTGCAGCCGAAGTGAATGAATTCCGCAATGCGCGCGATCTCGGGAACGCTCGCGAAGCGCTCGCGCAGCCAGTATTCGACGGCCTTGACGTCGTGATTGGTCGTGCGCTCGATCGCCTTGACGCGCGCGGCGTCGGCCGTCGAGAACGACGTCGAAGCCTCGTCGAGCGCCGCGCGGGTCTGCGCGCCGAACGGCGCGACTTCGGCGATCGCAGGCTCCTCGGACAGCGCGATCAGCCAGGCGATCTCGACGCGCACGCGCGCCCGGATCAGGCCGAATTCGCTGAAGTGCTCGGCGAGCGGCGCGACCTTGCTCGCATAGCGGCCGTCGAGCGGCGAGAGCGCCGTGAGAGCGGTGGAAAGGTCGGGCATCGCGATCGAGCGGCTGGAACGGGAGTCTAGCATGGCGACGCGTGCGCCGCGCCGCTGGATTTGTCAACAATGTTGACAAATCGCCGCTGCGAGCCTACCCGCAGAGATCCTTCGCGCGCTGGACGAGGAGCCGCGTCTGGGCTTCGTCGCGGAACTTGGCGATCCCCTTCTCGTACTCGGGAAGCAGCGCGGCGAGCTCGGCGCGCGTGACGCAGCGCTCGAGCTTCAGCGTGAACATGAACGCGCGCACGCCCATCGCATCGACGATGGTTTCGTTGATGAACGCCTGGGCGCGACGGAAGCGCGCGAGCTCGCGGTCCGAGACCTGCGTTCCTGCTGCCTCGGGCTCGGATCCGGCGACCGGGGTGATATAGCCGTCGCGGACGAGCGTCTCCAGGAAATCGTCGGGGACGCCGAGCTGGGCGGCCTGCGCGCGCAATTCATCGGCGGTGCGCGTCGGGTCGATGAGGATCAGCATCGTGCGCATCCGGCCGCGCAGATTCTTGCGGCGCTTGCCGATCTCGGCCGCGCCCATCTCGGTTTTCGCGTAACGTGTCGTATCCGCCACTGTTGTCGTTCCTGTCCGCCCCCGCACGAAAAGCTCGACCGCGAGCCTCGCTTCGCCCCTGCCGTACCCATCATCGGGGCACTCGCGGAAGGCGCCGGCGGCGATGATTGTAGCCAACGGATGGACGAGGCGTCTCGCACGACGAAGGGTGCTTTGCTACACTCGACCGAATGGTTGCCGGCCGCTCTGGCAGCGACGGCGACAGCGGACCCGCGAACGGGAGACACCGGATGCGGATTCTCATTGCGGAAGACGACCCGACGCTCGCGGGCGGCCTCGCCGCGAGTCTCCGGGAATGCGGACACTCGGTCGATCGCGTCGCGACGGGCGAGGAAGCCGACGGCGCGATCTCGATGTTCGAGTTCGATTTGCTGATTCTCGACCTCGGCCTCCCCAGGATGAGCGGGCTCGACGTGCTGAGGCGGCTGCGCGAAAAGAAGAAGGAGCTGCCGGTGCTCATCCTGACGGCGCAGGATGGCGTCGACGATCGCGTCCGCGGCCTCGATCTCGGCGCCGACGACTATCTCGCGAAGCCCTTCGCGCTGGAGGAGCTCAAGGCGCGCGTGCGCGCGCTCGCGCGGCGAGGCCCCGCCGGCAAGCCGGCGCCCGTCGAATTCGGCAGGCTCGCGTTCGATCCGGTCGGCAGAGTGGCGAGAGTCGGCGGCGAGGTCGTCGATCTCTCGGCGCGCGAGCTGGCGCTCCTCGAGCTCCTGCTTCAGCGCGTCGACCGCACGGTCAGCAAGGCGCAGCTCCTCGATCACATGTGCGAATGGGGCGAGGAGGTGAGCACCAACGCGATCGAGGTCTACGTCCATCGGTTGCGCAGGAAGCTCGAGTCGGCGGGCGTCGAGATCGTGACGCTGCGCGGGATCGGATATCGGCTACGGGAGACGACCGCACCCTGAAGCTCGCTCTATTCGCCGACATCCACAGCAACCTCGAGGCGCTCACCGCCTGCCTCGCCCACGCTGACGCGCTGGGCGCGACCCGCTATGCGTTCCTCGGCGATCACGTCGGCTACGGCGCCGATCCGCTCGCCGTGCTCGAGCTGATCGAGCGCTACGCGGCGAACGGCGCCGTCGTCGTCCTCGGCAATCACGACGCCGCCGCGCTGGGCCGCCCCGACGACGTTCTCAATCGCAACGCGCTCGCCTCGGTCGCCTGGACGCGCGCGCAGCTCGGGCCGCGCCAGCATGCTTTCCTCGCGTCGCTGCCGTTGACGGTGACCGACGGCAACATCGTGTTCGTCCACGCGAGCGCGGCCGCGCCCGAGCAGTGGATCTACGTGAGCGGACTGCGTGAAGCCGGCGAGAGCCTGCGCGCCGCAGGCGCGAGCTATGTCTTCGGCGGACACGTGCACGAGCAGAAGCTCTACTACGTCGGCGCGAGCGGGAACGCGCTCGAGTTCCACCCGGTGCCCGGGTCGCCGATCCCGGCGGCGAAGACGCGGCAGTGGCTGGCGATCGTCGGCTCCGCGGGTCAGCCGCGCGACGGCAACAACGCGGCGTGCTATGCGCTGTTCGACGCAGGACGCGGGCGCCTGACGTTCTATCGGGTGCCGTACAACCACGCAGCGACTGCGCGCAAGATCCGCGCAGCCGGACTCCCCGAGCGCCTTGCGCTACGGATCGAGCGGGGCGTGTGATGCGAAGCTTCGAGCCCGGAAACGTCATCGACGGCTTTCGCCTGGGCGAGATGATTCACGCGGGCAGCATGGCGTCGATCTTTCGCTTGAGCGGTCCTTCCGGCCCGCTGCCGCTCGTCATGAAGATCCCGCGCCTCGGTCCCGGCGAGCGCGCGGTCAACGTCATCGGCTTCGAGGTCTGCCGAACGGTGCTCGGAGGGCTGGCGCAAGGCGTGCATCACCCGACGCTCGTCGCGTACGGCGACGTCGAGACGACGCCCTATCTCGTGATGGAGTACATCGAAGGGCCCCGGCTCAACGACTGGCTCGATCGTGCGCCGCTGCCCGCGGAAGAGATCGCGCGCCTCGGAGCGGCAATCGCGATCGCGCTTCACGACCTGCATCGACAGGACGTCGTGCATCTCGATCTGAAGCCGACGAACGTCGTGTTTCGGCCGGGCGGCGAAGCGGTTTTGATCGACTTCGGGCTCGCGCATCACGGCCACTACCCCGATCTTCTCGCAGAGGAGCTGCGGATGCCGGTCGGCAACTGGGTGTACATGGCGCCCGAGCAGGTCTTCGGCGTGCGCAACGATCCGCGTTCCGACGTCTACGCGCTGGGCGGCATCCTGTACGAGCTCGCGACGGGCCGTCTGCCGTTCGGGCACCCGGAGACCGTTGCCGAACTCCGGCGCCGGCTCTATCGCGATCCGATCCCTCCGCGCGCTCTCGTCGCGGCAACGCCGGCGTGGCTGCAGGAGATCGTGCTGCGCTGCCTCGAGCGCGATGCGCGCGAACGTTATTCGTCGGCCGGAGAGCTCGCGCACGCGCTCGCGAACCCGGAGCGGGTCGAGCTCACCGAACGCGCGACGCGACGGCGGCGCAGCGGTCTGTGGACCGTCGCGCAGCGCCGCTTCGGCTCGGCGCGATACGAGCCCCCACCGTCGCCGCCGCCGTCGACGCATCGGCAGCTCGCCCGCGTGATCGCCGTCGCCCTTGCGCCGCAGGAAGGCAACGAGCGGCTGCGCGCGGCGCTGCGCGACGCGGCGCGTGGCGCGATCGCCGCCAACCCGGGCTGCCGGATCGCATGCATCACCGTCGTGCCGCCCGCTGCGACGCTCAGCGGCGAAGGCGACGAGGCGAGCGCGACGGGACGCCACATCAGGAGGCTCATCGATTTGCGCGGCTGGGCGCGGTCGCTCGAGCTCCCCGAGGAGCGCGTCACGTTCCATGTCCTCGAATCGGAAAAGCCCGGGGTCGCGTTGATCGATTTCGCCGACATGAACGACGTCGAGCAGCTGCTGCTCGGCGCCCCCGGAAGCGGCGCCTCCCCGCGCCGCTTCGCGGGCGTATGCGCGCAGGTCGTCGGAGGCGCCTCCTGCACGGTGACGGTCGTCCGTGCGCGGGCGGAAGGTTAAACTCGGCAGACCCCACCACGGAGAGGCAGAGCCCCGCAGCCAAGGAGAAATTCGATGAGCGACCCCGGAAGCAGAAGCGAGCGCTTCGTCGCGCTGTGCATGTTCGGCATCGTCCTCTTCAACTATCCGATTCTCGCGCTGTTCAACGTGTCGGGAACGCTCTTCGGCGTCCCCGTTCTCTACGCGTACATATTCATCGCGTGGATAGCGCTGATCGGCTTGATGGCATGGGTCGCCGAATCGGGCCGCTAGTGGGATCGATGGCATGAGTCGCCGAATCCGGACGCCGGCGCGCCTGCCGCGGAAGGCCTGAGCCGCGATGCTGCACGGGACGACGATCATCCTGATGTCGTTCGCGTACCTCGGACTGCTGTTCGCGATCGCCTATTACGCGGACCAGCGCGCCGACGCGGGCCGCTCGATCATCGCGAGCCCCTACATCTACAGCCTGTCGCTCGCCGTCTACGCGACGGCGTGGACGTTCTACGGCAGCGTGGGGCGCGCCGCGAGCGACGGCGTCGGCTTCCTGCCGATCTACATCGGGCCGACGCTGATGATCGCGCTGTGGTGGGTCGTGCTGCGCAAGATCCTGCGCATTTCGAAGCAGAACCGCATCACGTCCCTCGCCGACTTCGTCGCGTCGCGCTACGGCAAGAGCGCGCTGCTGGGCGGAATCGTCACCGTCATCGCGGTCATCGGCATCCTCCCGTACATCTCGCTGCAGCTCAAGGCGGTCTCGAACAGCTTCGCGATTCTCGTCCAGTTCCCCGAGATCATCATGCCGGGCAACGTCGGCGCGGCGTCGATCCGCGAGGACGCGGCGCTGTGGATGGCGCTGCTCCTTGCGGCGTTCACGATCGCGTTCGGCACGCGCCACCTGGACGCCGCCGAGCATCACCAGGGGATGGTCGCCGCGATCGCGTTCGAATCGCTGGTGAAGCTGCTCGCGTTTCTCGCCGTCGGCGTGTTCGTGACGTGGGGCATCTACGACGGCTTCGGCGATCTCTTCACGCGCGCCGCCGCGCAACCGAAGCTCAAGGCGATGATGGCGCCGCTCGAGGGCGTTGCCGGCGACTACGCGAACTGGGCGTGGCTCACGGTGCTGTCGATGATGGCGATCATGTTCCTGCCGCGCCAGTTCCAGGTCGCCGTCGTCGAGAACATCGACGAGCGGCATTTGAACAAGGCGATCTGGCTCTTTCCGCTCTACATGCTCGCGATCAACATCTTCGTGCTGCCCATTGCATTCGGCGGCCTGCTGCGCTTCCCCGACGGAACGGTGGATGCCGACACGTTCGTGCTGACGCTACCGATGGCGGAGAAGCACGAGGCCCTGGCACTCCTGGTGTTCATCGGCGGCCTCTCCGCGGCGACCGGCATGATCATCGTCGAGACGATCGCGCTCTCCACGATGGTTTGCAACGACCTCGTGATGCCGGTGCTCCTGCGGCTCCGGCGATTGCGGCTGAACGAGCGCCCCGACCTGACCGGGCTCCTGCTCGGGATTCGCCGCGGCGCGATCGTGCTGATCCTGCTGCTCGGCTACCTCTACTTCAAGCTCGCCGGCGAGGCCTATGCGCTGGTGTCGATTGGCCTCATCTCGTTTGCCGCCGTCGCGCAGTTCGCGCCGGCGGTCCTCGGCGGCCTATTCTGGAGGGGCGGAACGCGCAATGGCGCGCTCTGCGGGCTGCTCGCGGGCTTCGGCGTCTGGCTCTATACGCTCTTGCTGCCTGCGCTCGCGCGATCCGGATGGCTGCCGCTGAGCCTGCTCGAGGACGGTCCGTTGGGCATCGAGCTGCTGAAGCCGCTGCAGCTCTTCGGGCTCGCCGGGCTCGATCAGATCAGCCACGCGATGATCTGGAGCATGATCGCGAACGTCGGCGCTTACGTGGTCGTGTCGCTGGGCGCTTCGCCGAGCGCCGACGAGCACCGGCAGGCGAGCGTGTTCGTCGACGTCTTCCGGCACACCGGAGAAAAGGGCGGCGCGCGCTTCTGGCGCGGAACCGCATCGGTGCCCGATCTCCACAGCCTGCTCGCGCGCTTTCTCGGCACCGGCAGTGCCGACGCCGCGTTCGCCGAATACGCGGCAGCGAAGGGGCTGCGCTGGCCCGACCCCGGCCTCGTCGCCGACGCGGAGCTCGTCCACTTCGTCGAAGTCCAGCTTGCGGGAGCGATCGGCGGCGCGTCGGCGCGCATCATGGTCGCGTCGGTGGTGAGCGAGGAGACGCTGACGATTGACGAGGTGCACGACATCCTCGACGAAGCTTCGCAGGTCGTCGTCTACAGCCACCGGCTCGAGCAGAAGTCGCGCGAGCTCGAGGCCGCGACCGCGGAGCTCCGCGAGGCGAACGAGCGGCTGAAGGAGCTCGACCGGCTCAAGGACGATTTCGTCTCCACCGTCACGCACGAGCTGCGCACGCCGCTCACGTCGATTCGCGCATTCACGGAGATCCTGCTCGACGATCCCGACGTCGAGATCGGCCAGCGGCGGAAGTTCCTCGGCATCATCACCAAGGAAGCCGAGCGCCTGACGCGGCTCATCAACCAGGTGCTCGATCTCTCCAAGATCGAGTCGGGCAAGGCCGAGTGGAGCGAGTCGACCGTCGACATGAAGGACGTTATCTCCGACACGCTCGCCGCGATGGGGCAGCTGTTCAAGGACAGGAACATCACCGTCACCGCATCGCTTCCCGAAAGGGTGTCGCCGGTGACGGCGGATCTCGACCGGATGATCCAGGTGATGCTGAACCTCCTGTCGAAC
>DASSGI010000166.1:0-5978 GCA_035857655.1 Casimicrobiaceae bacterium
GCCGGTGCATGTCGACCGGACGAAGTACCTGCCACCGCTGCTGCTCGAGCTGATCGACGCCGCGGCGCGCGGGGGCGATCTCGTCCCGGCGGTCCAGGCCACGGTGCGCAAGCTCGGCTTCGACGGATTCATGTACGCGACGGCGAGCTACCACCTGCGGCCGAACAACGACGAGCGGATCTACGTGTTCACGACGCTGCCGCGCGAATGGGTGCAGCGCTACGATCAGAAGGCGTACGTCGAATGCGATCCGCGCGTGCTCTACTCGTTCGAGAGCGCGCTGCCGCTCGTCTGGGACCGGGCGAGCGAGCGGGGCAAGAATCCGCGAACCGACGAGTTCCTCAAGGATGCGGTGGCGCACGGCGTCGGCAGCGGTGTCGCGTTTCCCGTCTACGCCGGCTACCCGGCGCGAACGCTCGTGTCGCTCAACTCGATCGAGCCGTTGATCGACGAAGCGCGTCGCGCGCAGATCGCCGCCACGCTCGGCGACATCGTGCTCTTCGGCCAGTCGTTCCACGAGATATTCGTGCGCGGCGTGATCGAGAAGGGCATCGCGCCGCAGTTCGAGGGCGCGCCGCTTTCCGGCCGCGAGCGCCAATGCCTGCAGATGGCGGCGCACGGGATGACCGGCGCGGAGATCGCCTTCAAGCTCGGAATATCGGAGCGCACGGTGACGTTCCATTTCGCGAACATCACGAGCAAGCTCGGCGTGCTCAATCGCCACGAGGCGATTGCGAAGAGCATTGCGCAGGGAATGATCCGGATGGAGGTCTAGGCGCTGCCGCGGCGGCGCGGACGGGTCGCGCCTCCGTGATTGTCAACAATGTTGACAATCTACGGGGAATTCCCGATCACGCGTTGGCGATGAGCCACGCGCGAAGCTCGGCGATCGAATGCAGCGTCGCAAGCGGAGCGAGCGCGCCGAGGCCGTCGGCGTGATGCGCGCCGTAAGCCACGGCAAGCGCCGCGGCGCCGGCGTTCCGCGCGAGCTCGATATCGTGCGTCGTGTCGCCGATCATCAGCGTCTCGTGCGGCGCGACACCCACGCGGTCCATCAGCTGCTCGAGCATGTCGGGATGCGGCTTCGGGAAGCCTTCATCGGCGCAGCGCGTGGCCGCGAACAGGCCGTCGAGGCGCTGCTGCGCGAGCGCGCGGTCGAGGCCGCTGCGGGATTTGCCCGTCGCGATTCCGAGAAGAAATCCCGCGCTGGCGAGGTCCGCGAGCAGTTCGCGGGCGCCCGGATAGAGCTGCATCTGCGCATCGCGCGCCAGGAAATGATGCCGATAGCGCGCCGCCAGGTCCGAGTGGCGTTCGCGCGGCAGTCCCGGTGCGACACGCTTCAATGCGTCGCTCAACCCGAGACCGATCACGTAGCGAGCATCGACGTCGGTCGGCGTCGGTTCGCCAAGATCGCGACACGCCTGCTGCAGCGAGTCCGCGATGATCGACGTCGAATCGATCAGCGTCCCGTCCCAGTCGAAAACGAGGAACGGAAAGCGGCGCGGCGCAAGCTCAGCGGGCGGCCGCATCTTCTGGAGCAGCGGCGCGCGCGGCGCCGAGGCGCGCGATGAACGCGGAGAGCTCGTCGGGAAGCGGCGCTTCGATCACGACGCCGGCATCCGTGAGCGGATGCGCGAACGCGATCCGATGGGCGTGCAGAAACATCCGCTTCAAGCCCTGGCGCGCGAGCTCCTTGTTCCAGGCGAAGTCGCCGTACTTGTCGTCGCCCGCGAGCGGAAAACCGAGGTGCGTCAGATGGACGCGAATCTGGTGCGTGCGGCCCGTGTCGAGCTCGGCATCGAGAAGGCTCACCGGCGGCGCGGCGTCCGGCCACACGTCGAGACGACGGAAGAGGGTTCGGGCCAGCCGGCCGCCGCTGTCGACCCGAACGCGCCGCTCGCCCTCTGCCGTGACAAACGTGGTGAGCGCGAGCTCGACCGTGCGCAGCGCGTCGCGCCATTTGCCTCGAACCAGCACGAAATAGCGCTTGTCGATCGCCCCGTCACGGAGCTGCGCGTGGAGGCCCACGAGCGCCGCCCGCTTCTTGGCAACCAACAATACGCCCGAGGTGTCGCGGTCGAGGCGGTGGACGAGCTCGAGGAAGGCCGCGTCGGGACGAGCCTGGCGGAGCCTTTCGATCACGCCGAATGCGATTCCGCTGCCGCCGTGGACGGCGAGGCCGGCGGGCTTGTCGAGCGCGATCAGCGCGTCGTCCTCGAACAGGATAGGAGGCAACGCGAGGGGCAGTCGAGGTCGCGACGCTCCCTTTCGCACCGGAGAAGACGCGCGGATCGGCGGAATTCGCAGCTGATCGCCGACATTGAGGCGAGTATCCGGCGCGACGCGCCGTCGATTCACCCTGACTTCCCCGCTCCGCAGAATCCGGTAGACGTGGCTTTTCGGCACGCCTTTCAGGATCCGGGCAAGGTAGTTGTCGACGCGCTGCCCGTGGCCGTCCTCACCCACCGCAAGCCAGTTGACAGCATCCTTGCTTAAGGCATTCATTTCTCTATAATTCTGTCCTGCAACGCATTGGCCCGCCGCGATCGGACGATCATGGCGTTGGGCGGCGATCTCGGACATCCCACGATGACGATGCTTCCTCCCGGGCCGAGCGAGAGCTCCGCTCAAATCGCGGGGCAAAGACGGCCGTCGCGAGAGGCGTAAATCGGCCGCCGGTTAAATCCACTGACCGTCCGGGCGTTGCGCCCCGGAGAAGTAGGGATGGTAAAGGAAAGAGCGCAGTCTCCGCACCCGGCGTAGGTCGGTTCGAAGCGGCGCATTGCGCGGCGCAGTTGGCGACGAATTCCGCATCAGACTGTCCCCGCCGGCGATCGGTCGCGGCGCCGACGGACTGATGCCTTACCCGCTTGAACGCATTGACGAAGCCCATCGCAAACACGAGACCGCAACGCCTCGACACCGTCGGGGCCGCCGCCGCTTCCTACGCGGCGCGCGTCGGGCCTGCTCTCGTAGCGCAGCGGACGCTGCGCGCGCGCTTGGCGTCGAACGCGTCCGCCGCACGATAGCGTTACGCCGCGCGGGAAACCGTGCGGCCCCGTTTCGCCCGCCCACGCCCGACCGGATCCGCGCCGGGAAAACAAACATGAAGCGCATGCTGTTCAACGCCACCCAGGCGGAAGAGCTCCGGGTGGCCATCGTCGACGGCCAGAAGCTGATCGACCTCGATATCGAATCCGCAAGCAAGGAGCAACGCAAAAGCAACATCTACAAAGCTGTCATCACCCGCGTCGAGCCGAGTCTCGAAGCGTGCTTCGTCGACTACGGCACCGAGCGCCACGGCTTTCTTCCGTTCAAGGAGATCTCGCGCCAATACATGAAGGGGCGCGGCCGCGGTGACAACGGCGGGGGCGACGACAGCGAGGGTGAAGGCGGCGGCGGCCGTGGCCGCACCCAGGACCATCTCCGGGAAGGGATGGAGCTCATCGTCCAGGTCGACAAGGACGAGCGCGGCAACAAGGGCGCGGCGCTCACGACCTACATCTCTCTCGCCGGACGATATCTGGTGTTGATGCCGAACAACCCCCGTGGCGGCGGCGTGTCGCGGCGCGTCGAAGGCGAGGAACGCAACGAGTTGCGCGACGCGATCGCCGGCCTCGACGTCCCGAACGGTATGAGCGTCATCGCGCGCACCGCCGGCATCGGCCGCTCGACCGAGGAGCTGCAGTGGGACTTGAATTACCTCATTCAGCTGTGGCGCGCGATCGAGGATGCTTCGAAGCTGCAGTCGGGCGCGTTCCTGATCTACCAGGAGTCGAGCCTTGTCATCCGCGCGATCCGCGACTACTTCCATCCCGACATCGGCGAGCTCCTGATCGACACCGAGGCGATCTTCGAGCAGGCGCAGCAGTTCATGAGCCACGTGATGCCCGCGAACGTGAATCGCGTGAAGCTCTACAAGGACGACGTCCCGCTCTTCTCGCGCTTCCAGATCGAGCACCAGATCGAGACGGCGTACGCGCGGCAGGTGCCGCTGCCCTCGGGCGGCGCGATCGTCATCGATCACACCGAAGCGCTGGTGTCGATCGACGTCAACTCGGCACGCGCGACGAAGGCCGGCGACATCGAGACGACGGCGTTCAACACGAACCTCGAAGCCGCCGACGAGATCGCGCGCCAGCTGCGATTGCGCGACTTGGGCGGACTCATCGTCATCGACTTCATCGACATGGAGAGCGGCAAGAACCAGCGCGAAGTCGAGAACCGCCTCAAGGATGCGCTGCGTTACGATCGCGCCCGCGTGCAGCTCGGCAAGATCTCGCGCTTCGGATTGATGGAGCTCTCGCGGCAGCGCTTGCGTCCCGCGCTCGCCGAGTCCGCATACATCCCCTGCCCCCGCTGCCACGGCATCGGCCACATCCGCGGCACCGAATCCACTGCATTGCACATCCTGCGCATCATCCAGGAAGAGGCGATGAAGGAGAACTCCGCGCAGGTGATCGCGCAGGTGCCGGTGGACGTCGCCACGTTCCTTCTCAACGAGAAGCGCAACGAGGTGCTCTCGATCGAAACACGGTTCAAGGTCAACGTGCTGCTCGTGCCGAACCGTCACCTCGAGACGCCGAACTACTCGATCGACCGGCTGCGTCACGACGATCTCAATCAGTCCGAGCCGCTCGCGCTCTCCTTCAATCTCGTTCAGACACCGGAGGAACCCGACCCGGTCAAGCTGATCAAGGAAGAGGCGAAGGAGCCGCGCGCCGAGGCGGTCGTCAAGGGCATCACGCCGGCCCATCCCGCGCCATTGCCGGCACCGGTGCCAGCCGTGCCGATTGCGTCGTCGACCGCGACGCATGCGCATTCCGGCGGCTGGTTCACGAAAGTGATGTCGTGGTTCCGCCCGGAGCCTGCGATAGCTCCGCCTCCCGCACGAACCGATGCCCCGCGTGAAAATCGGGACGTGCGTCGCGAAGGGTACGAGGGTCGCGACCATCGGGGAGAGCGCGATCGCCATCGCGGACAGGAACGCCGTGACGGTCGCCGCGACGAGCGTCGCGGCGCAGGCGACAACCGTGGACGCGGCGAGCAGCGCCCACAGCCGCAGCGCGATGCGCAACATGAGCGCGCGCAGCAAGGCGGTGGCGGCCAGCGTCGCGATCGCCAACAGCAGCGCGACGGACGTGAGCCACGCGAGCGACAGCAACCCCGCGAAGGACAGCAGCCACGAGAAGGTCAGCCGCAACGCGAGCAACGGCCGCAGCGCGAGCCGCGTCCGCCGCGTGAAGGGCGTGAAGGTCAACCGCCGCGCGAGCCGCGCCCGCCGCGCGGTGAACGACCGCTGGAGGAGCCCGCGGTCGAGACGGCGGTGCCGGCGATCGAAGCCGCCGAGCCGGGCATGGTCCGTTCGGCGGAGCGCCCCGGGGAGACGCCCGAGGCAGGTCGCAGACGCCGCGACCGTCGTCGTCGCGGTGATCGCGGCGAGCGCGGAGAGCGCGGCGAGCGACCCGACCGCGATGCTCAGCGTGTTTCCTCGCCGTCCGAGGTTCCGGCACCACGGACCGGCGATTCGGAACCGAGCCGGAGTGCCCGGGGCGAACACGAAGCGACGGCCGTGTTTGGTGGTGCCGAAACGGGGCATCCGATCGACACTCGCTCCGACCGCGATTCGGCCGAGGAGAAACGCGCGACCGAATCGGCGCATGCGGCCGAGCGTGAACGTGCATCCGAGCACGCAGCAGCGCGTGAACCAGCGCACAGCGTCGCGCCGGCCGCTCATCCGGATTCGCAGCAGGTCGCTTCTGTTCCGCGAATCGATGCCGCACCCGAAGTGCGGCAGCCCGAGGTGCATCCGGCGCGTCCGGTCGTAGACATACCGCCGATCTCTTCCACGCTTCCTCCGGATTCGGGGCTCGAAATCGTCGAGACGCGATTCAAAGGCGCGCCCGAGCCCGAGCCTGAGCCCGCTCCTGCGGGCCCGCGCCGCGTGCGTCCACCGCGAGTCGCAATTCCGGACGAAC
>DASSGI010000167.1:0-9042 GCA_035857655.1 Casimicrobiaceae bacterium
GTGCGCCCAGGTGGCCCCGAGCAGAATCGGCACGAGCACGAGTGAAACGGCGCGCACCTGCACGCCGGCGATCAACAGCACGCCGCCGACGAGCTCGATCGCGAACGTCGCGTAGCCGAGGGCGCCGGGAAGCCCGAGAGACTCGAAGAACTGCGCGGTGCCGGGCAACGTGAACACGAAATACTTGAGCAGCGCGTGCGCGATGAACATCGTGCCGAGCGACACGCGCAGCAGCAGCGCGGCGACGGCGGGGTTGCGTGAATCGGTCATGGTTCGCTCCTGGTCGGGTGTCGTTGCGCTCGAGGGCGCGACGGAGCGAATACTGAACCTTGCCCATGGAACGATAAAGTAGCGAAAGATTGAAATATTATTGCGAATACCGCAATAATAGGTAATGGACCGATTTGCCGCGATCAGCGCCTTCGCTCGCGTCGTCGAGGCGGGCAGCTTTGCCGGTGCGGCGGGGCGAATGGGTGTCTCGGTGTCGGCAGTCTCGCGGCAGGTTGCCGAGCTTGAATCGCACCTCAACGTCCGCCTTCTCAACCGGACAACGCGGCGACTGTCGCTCACCGAAGCCGGGCAGGCGTTTTTCGACCGCAGCATCCAGCTTCTCGCCGACCTCGAGGAAGCCGAGGTCGCCGTGACTTCCGCATCGATCGTGCCGCGCGGTACGCTGCGACTCACGTGCTCGGCGACCTTCGGCGGCCGGCATCTTGCGCCGGCGATTGCGGCGTTCGCTGCCCGCCATCCGCAGATGCGCTTCGACGTCGAGCTCTCCGAACGCTTCGTCGACCTGGTCGACGAGGGATTCGATCTCGCGGTGCGCATAGGCGCGCCGGGCGGCCAGAACGTCGTCGCGCGAAGAGTCGGCGCGACGCGCATGCTCTGTTGCGCATCGCCGTCGTACCTCGAGCGCTACGGCGAGCCGCGAGAGCCCGAGGATCTGGCGAAGCATCAATGTCTCAGCTACGAATACCTCCCTGCGCGCAATGTCTGGACGTTTCGCGATCCGAAGGGCGGCGAGCGCAGCGTGCGCATCGCGGGTCCCGTTCACTCGAACAACGGACGCTTCCTCATCGGGCTCGCTGCCGAGGGGATCGGCATTTCGCGAGAGCCGGATTTCATTTCGGCCCCGGAGTTGCGAGCCGGCCGCCTGAAGCCGATCCTCAAGCAGTTCGAGCCGCCGCCGCTTCCGATCTACGTCGTGTATCCGAGCCGGCGGCATCTGTCGGCGAAGGTGCGCGCGTTTGCGGACTTCCTCGCGGAGCGGTTCGCCAACGAGAAGTGGGGACACGGATGAATCGACTGATCCTCGCGCTCGCGCTTGCGCTCATCGCAAGCAGCGTGTGGGGTGCGGCGGACCCGAACAAGGTCCTGCGAATCGCCTCGGCGGACATCGAAACGCTCGACCCGCACCAGTACAACGACAGCCCGTCGTTCGACGTCCTCACGGCGATCTTCGAAGGCCTCTACGAATGGGATTACGTTGCGTCGCCGACGAAGCTCGTGCCGGTGGAAGCAACTGCGCTGCCTGAAATCACCGACGGTGGAAGGACGTGGACGATCCGCGTCAGGCCCGAAATTCACTTCACCGACGACCCGGCGTTTCGCGGAAAGCCGCGCGAAGTCACGGCGGACGATTGGATCTATTCGTTCAAGCGCTGGCTCGATCCGAATCTGCGGCGTGGCGGCGATCCGATCGTCACCGACCTCGTCCTAGGAGCGCGCGAGGTTGTCGACGCGGCGCGCAAGGCCGGCGCAAAGCTCGACTACGACCGGCCGATCGCCGGCCTGCGCGCGCTCGATCGCTACACCGTCCAGGTGAGGCTCAAGGAGCCGAACTATCCGAACGTCGAGAACTTCCTCACCACACGGGTCGTCGCGCGCGAGGTCGTCGAAGCCGCGGGAGGAGACATTCGCGAGCGGCCCGTCGGCACCGGCCCCTACCGTCTGCGCGAATGGAAGCGCGGCTCGCGCATCGTGCTGGAGGCGAATCCCGCCTATCCGAGCGTGCGCTTCCCGGAAAGCGCGGATCCCGCGCTCGCGCCGCTCGTGAAGCAGATGCGCGGCAAGTCGCTGCCGCAGATCGGCGTCGTCGAGATCAACGTGATCGAGGAGGACGTGACACGGCTGCTCGAATTCGACCGCGGCAGGCTCGACGTCATCGTGTTGCGTGGCGAGATCGCGTCGCGGCTACTGACGGACAACAAGCTGAAGCCCGAGTATGCGGCACGCGGGATCGTGCGCCTCGCGGTGCCCGAGCCTTATCTCTTCTCGATTTACGTCAATGTCGCCGACCCGGCGATCGGCGGGATGACCAACGATCGGATCGCGCTGCGGCGCGCGATCGCGCTCGGGTTCGACGTCGAGAACCTGATCAAGGTGCTCTACGCCGGCCTCGCGCTTCCTGCGAACCAGCTCGTCCCTCCCGGCGTCACCGGCCACGATCCCGAGTTCGCGCCGAGGCCGCCGCACGACCCGCACGCAGCGAACGCGCTCCTCGATCGCTTCGGCTACGACAAGCGCGATCCCGACGGATATCGTCGCGGACCCGACGGCAAGCCGCTCACGTTGACGCTGTCGCTGCGCACCGGCGCGATTTCGCGCGAGATCCAGACGCAGTGGAAGAAGGACATGGACTCGATCGGGCTGCGGATGGATTACCGGCTCACACCGTTCCAGGACGTGATCAAGGACCTGCAGGCCGGGAAGTTCCAGCTCTACTTCGGCGGGTACGGCGGAATTCCGTCCGGCTACGCGGAGCTCATGCAGCTCTATGGCAAGGAGCCGCCGGCGGTCAACGCCAGCCGATTCAAGTCGTCGGACTACGATCGCGCGATGGAGGAGTACCTGAGAAGCGGGCGCGACGCCGAACAGATCGCAACGGCGCGCAGGATGTCGGAGATTGCGAAAACGTTCGTCCCGATCATTCCTGCGATCTTCAGGCTCGAAAGCGACTTCGTTCAACCGTGGATCCAGGGCTACCGTCCCCAGTTGTTTCAGACCTACTGGAAGTACGTCGATATCGATCTCGCCCGCCAGCGCCAGTCGCAGGGAAAATGAGTTGCGATTCAACTTTTCCGCCGCTTCCCCAAGCACCGATGTGTTTCCAAATGTTTCGGGCGACGCCCCGAGTCAACCTCGCGGCGGGCATCGGCGTTCTTTGAACGAAGCCCGTCCGAGGCTGGGTGGGGCACGCCCGATGCCGGCGAAAGGCGTAGCATGCGGTCATCGGGCATCCGGAAGCGGGGGGTCCTGCGCCGGGTCTAGATCGGAACTCGAATCACGAGGGCGCGTCGAACTTGAGATCGGGGACTGGAGGAATCTATGAGGAAAATTAGCATTGCGATCGCCGGAATTGCGCTTGCCGCGATGGTGAGCGGCACTGCGTTCGCACAGCGTGGCGGTGGCGGTGGCGGCGGCGGACACGGCGGCGGCAGTATGGGCGGCGGCGGCGGCGGATGGAGCGGCGGCAGTGGTGGCTGGCGCGGCGGCGGCAGTATGAGCGGCGGCAGTGGCTGGCACGGTGGCGGAAGCAGCGGGTGGCACGGCGGCGGGAGCAGCGGGTGGCATGGCGGCGGCTACTACGGCGGATACCGCGGCTACTACGGGGGCTACCGATACTGGTACCCCGGTGTCGGCTTCTATTTCGGGCTGGGCTGGCCGTACTACGGTTACGGCTATCCGTACTACTACCCGTACTACGCGGCATCGTATCCGGTGTACAACGCGTACGCGACTGATCCGGGCGTAGAGGGCGTCTATTCGCAGGCCGCGCCTGCATCGCCGCAGTCGGTGCCGGCCAACCAGTACTGGTACTACTGCACGGACCCCGCGGGCTACTACCCCTATGTCCAGAACTGCTCGAAGGCGTGGATGCAGGTCGTCCCGCAGGCTGATCCTGGCGCGCCGAGGCTCGCGCCGCCAACCCAGTAATCGAACGATGGATGGTGCGATGACAAAGCTTTCGCTGCTGCTTCCGCTTTCGGCGCTCATCGTGCTCGGTGGGTGCGTGACCGTGCCCACCGGGCCCGCTGTTCGCGTGATGCCGGGAACCGGAAAGGCCTGGGATCAGTTCCAGGCCGACGACGCGAATTGCCGGCAGTACGCGTACAACTCGATCGGCGGCCCGAATGCGGGACAACCCGGCCAGGACGCAGCGGCGCGGGATGCTGCCGTCGCGTCGGCGATCGGCGCGGCCGCAGGCGCGGCGATCGGTGCCGTGAGCGGACAAGCTGGCGCCGGCGCGGCGATCGGCGCCGGCAGCGGTCTCCTCTTCGGAAGCGCAGCCGGCGCGAACAACGCCGGCTACTCGTCGTATCAACTGCAGCGGAACTACGACACGGCTTTCCTGCAGTGCATGTACGCGCACGGCAACCAGGTTCCGGGGTACATGGTGTCTCGCGGGCCGCGTCCCGCAGGTCCGCCGGTGTATTCGTATCCGCCGCAAAGCTACCCGCAGAGCTACTCGGTGCCTCCGGGCGTGCCGGGGGATTCGGCGCCGCCGGTCAATTACCCGCCACCGAACACGCCCCCGCCGCGGACGCTGTAAGAATCACGCGTGCGCGAGCTGTCTCCCGTGCTCGCGTGTCGCGTGAAAGCCGACCTTCGGCCAGCGCTCCACCGTCACCTGGAGGGTGTACTTATTAGTCGCGAGGAGCACCGGGTTGTCGTCGACGTCCGTCGCAAGTGATGCGGCCTGCTCGCGTTCGAAATTGCGCCGCGTGTTCTCGTCCGGAAAGGTGAGCCAGCGGGCGGTCGCGATATTCGCCGTGTCGTAGATCGCGTCGACCTTGTACTCGGTCGCGAGCCGGTGCGCGACGATCTCGAACTGTAGCGGCCCCACGGCGCCCAGCAGCAACGCGCCGCTCGCGGTCGACTCGAACACCTGGATCGCACCCTCTTCGCCCAGCTCGCGCAAGCCCTTCGTCAGCGGCTTCGACTTCAGCGGATCGCGCGACCGCGCGACGCGAAAGAGCTCCGGCGCGAAATAGGGAATACCCTTGTACTCGAGCGCCTCGCCTTCGGTCAGCGTGTCGCCGATCGAGAGCTGGCCGTGGTTGTGGATGCCGATGATGTCGCCGGCCACGGCATCCTCGCTCGCGACGCGCTCGTTCGCCATGAACGTGAGCACGTTGGAGAGCTTCATCTCGCGCCCGATCCGCAGGTGCCGCACCTTCATCGCCGGGCTGTAACGCCCCGAGCACACGCGAAAGAACGCGATGCGGTCGCGATGATTGGGATCCATGTTCGCCTGGATCTTGAAGACGAATCCCGAGAACGCGGCTTCCGGAGGGTTCACGACGCGTGCGCCGCCGTCGCGCGGCTGCGGGGGCGGCGCCCAATCGACGAGCGCCTGCAGAATCTCCTGTACGCCGAAGTTGTTGATCGCCGAACCGAAGAAAACCGGCGTCTGGCGCCCCGTCAGGAACGATTCCATGTCGAACGGGTGACTCGCGCTGCGAATCAGGTCGACGTCGTGCCGCAGCGCCGCGATCTCGTCGGGATAGAGCGCCGCGAGCCGCGGATTGTCGAGCCCTTCGATCAGCTCGCCTTCGTCTTTCACGCGCTCTTCCCCCGGGGTGAAGCGCTTCAGCCGGTCCCGCAGCAGGTCGAAGACGCCGCCGAAGCGCTTGCCCATGCCGATCGGCCAGGAGACCGGCGCGCAGTCGATGGCGAGCACCGACTCGATCTCCTCGAGGATCGCGAGCGGCTCGCGAACCTCGCGGTCCATCTTGTTGACGAACGTAATGATCGGTGTCGCGCGCAGCCGGCAGACCTCGAGCAGCTTGATCGTCTGCGCTTCGACGCCCTTCGCCGCGTCGATCACCATCACGGCAGCGTCGACGGCGGTGAGCACGCGGTAGGTGTCCTCGGAAAAATCCTCGTGTCCCGGCGTGTCGAGCAGGTTGATCGTGTGGCCGGCGTACTCGAACTGCATCACCGAGCTCGTCACCGAGATTCCGCGCTGCTTCTCGACCTCCATCCAGTCGGAAGTCGCGTGCCGCTTGCTCTTGCGCGCCTTCACCGTTCCGGCCATCTGGATCGCGCCGCCGTAGAGAAGCAGCTTCTCGGTGAGCGTCGTCTTGCCGGCGTCCGGGTGGGAGATGATCGCGAACGTTCTGCGCCTCGCAACGTCGCGGACGAGATCGGGCGGGAACGAGGCTTTGTTCATCGATCGGAGATCAGTGCGTCGCAGTGCGCGACTTTTCACCTGCGGCGATCCGCCCTTTCCTGGCGGTGCTCGTGTACTTTTCGATCTCGGACCGTATGACTGCGCCGAACTGTGTCGGGTCGTCGACAACCGGCAGGAAGCCGAGAGAATCGATCCGCTGAATCACTTCGGGCGTGCGCCGCGCACGATCCACGGCATCGACGAGACTTGCGCGCACTGCCGGCGGGATCCCCGACGGCGCAACGAGGCCGTACCACATGCCGAGCGCGAAGCCAGGCACGCCCTGTTGGCTCACCGTCGGCACCTCCGGCAGCGACGCGAGGCGTCTTTCACCGATGACGCCCAGTACGCGCAACTTCCCGGCGTCGATATGCGGCCGCATCGCGACGATGTCGCACAGGCAGAGATCGACACGCCCCGTGATGAGATCGGGAACCGCCTGCGCGTACGTCTTGTACCCGACCTCGACGATGTCGATTCCAGTGGCGGCCTTCAGCGATTCGAACGCCATATGGGTGACCGTCGCTTCGCCGAACGACAGGTAGGTGAGCCTGCCGGGATGGGCACGCGCATAGGCGACGAGCTCGGGCATCGACTTCACCGGTACTGCGGAGTTGGCGACGACGATGAACGGAACCTCGATCAGCCTCGCGATAGGCGCGAAATCGGCGAGAGGATCGTAGCGCAGCGCCTGGTCCACCGCAGGGGCGATCGTCATGTTGCTGGAATTCGCGAGCAGCAACGTGTAGCCGTCGGTGGGGCCTTTCGCGACGAATTCGGCGGCGATCGTGCCGCTTGCCCCCGGCTTCGCCTCGATCACGACGCTTTGCTGCCAGTATTCCGAGAGCTGCTCGGCGAGAGCTCGCGCGATGTTGTCCGACGGCGTCCCGGGCGTCTGCGGCACGACGATCCGGACGGGGCGACCGGGGAACGGTTGCGCGCCCGCATCACGGGGTGACGAGCCAAGGAACGCCAGCGCGAAAAGAGCAGTCGCGAGCAATCGCCATGGCGGGTCGGCCTTCAGTGCGCGCGTCATCGCTTATTCCCCAGCCGGCAGCGGATCCGTGGTACTGCGTTCGGCAGCAGCGGGGTCGGTACCGCGGTCGGCGGCGCTTCGGTCGGCGGCTGGCCGTCTGCCCGGAATCGGATTCCGTCCCGGATGTTCCGTCCCGCCATTCACGCGCGCATCGCCCAGCCGGTCGGCGAGCTCGGCCACCGTCGGCGACTCGAACAGGGTTTGCAGCGCCAACTCGACGCCGCTTCGATCGGCGACGCTTCCGAGCACCTGCGCGGCACGCAATGAGTCTCCTCCAAGGCGGAAGAAATGGTCGAGCGCGCCGATCCTCGGCAATTCGAAATGCTCGGCGAAGACCGCCGCAATCAGCGCTTCGTCGCTGTCGCGCGGTGCGACGTAGTCGATGTGAAGGCGAGCTGCGAACTTGTCGATCAGCGCGCGCCGGTTCACTTTGCCCAGCGAGTTCTTCGGGATCTGATCGACGAGCACGACGGAGCTCGGGACCTTGACCGGCAACAGATGTTCGAGCGCGTAGCTGCGGAGCGCCTGGACGGATGCCGACTCGGCCTCGTCGAGGACAATGGCGGTTACGACGTCCTGTCCGAGCGACGGGTGCGGCACCGCGAACGTGGCTGCTTCGCGGACCGCGGGGTGCTGGAGGAACACGGCATCGACTGCGGCCGGTGAAACCTTGGTGCCGCCGCGATTGATCAGTTCCGTGAGGCGGCCGGTGATGAACAGGTAGCCGTCGTCGTCGATGCGCCCGATATCGCCGGTACGAAACCACCCTTCGTGGAAAGCGAGCCGATTGGCTTCGGCGTCGTTTTCGTAGCCGCGCATCACGCTCGCGCCGCGCACGAGGATCTCGCCGACGCCGCCGTCCTCGGAAGATTGCGAGTCGTCGCGCAGAATCATCAGCTCCGCGCCCATCGCGAGCCCCACCGAGTTCGCCCGTCGCTCCCCGGGCGGCAGCGGATTCTGGGCGATATAGCAGGTCTCGGTCATCCCGTAGCCTTGAATCACGGGCACCTGCAACACGGATTCCAGACGGCGCTGAATGGCCGCCAGCAACGCGTTGCTGCCGGCACGAACGAAGCGCAGCGACTGCGGCGCCGCCGGTGGACGCTTCGTCACGGCGTCGAGAATCGACGCGAGCATCGTCGGATTCGAGGAGAGATAAGTCGGCTTCAGCGTATCGAGCCAATCGACGAACCGCGCGCCGTCGAAATCTCCGGCGATGATCGTGGCTGCGCCGGCCGCCAGCGGCGTGAGCAACCCGTTCATCAGGCCGGTGCTGTTGAAAATGGGCCCGACCGCCAGATAGCGGTCGTGCTCGTCGATCGGTGCCTGGCGCGCGCTCCGCACGAGCTGCGAATGCGTCAGCGGGACGACCTTCGGCCGCGCCGTCGTTCCCGATGTTTGCATCAGCACCGCGATGTCGTCGCCGCGCGGCGGCGCGCATGGAGCGACAGCACTCGCCGCGGCGCAAGTCAACGTGACGCCGCCGGCCGGTTCCGTCGGACGGAAGCGGACCAAGGGGATGTGAGCGGCCCCGGCAGCCTGCGCGAGAGGCGAGTATTCGTCGTCGGGCACGATCACGGCGTCGAGGCGCAATCGCGCGAGCTGATCGGCGTAATCGTCGAAGCCGAGCCCCAGGGCGAGCGGCGCGGCCGTTGTCCAGGTCATCGTCGCAAGCATCGTCACGGCGGCTTCGGGGTTGCTCGAAAGCGAAACTCCGATCCGGCTGCCGCGCCCGAGCCCCATCGACGCCAGCGTCGCGCCCGCCTGGACGATCTCGTCGTGCAGCGCCGCGTACGACAAGCCCTTCCGGTGCGGTCCGAGGATCGCGGGG
>DASSGI010000168.1:0-8436 GCA_035857655.1 Casimicrobiaceae bacterium
GTTCGCGCGCTCGACCTCGCGGCGCTTCTCGAGGAACCGCTGCCGGCGCCACGGCGCCTGACGCGGCACGCGCGAGAGCACGCGGTCGACGCGGCGCGCGCGATGCTCGCTGCGCTCGGACGCGAAACGGACGCGATCGCGCTCACTTACGCAGACGGCGTCGCATGGCACGAAGTCGGGCGCGGCATCGCCGTTGCGCTCTACGCGATGGAGCCCGCACGGCGCAGCCCGCTCGACTCGCACGTCGGGATGATGCTGTTCAAGAACCGCATTCCGGTCGGCTACGGCGGCGGCTGGCCGTTCGCCGGTACCTGCAGGATCGGCGTCAACATCTTCGCCGCGTTCCGCGGCGGAGAGTCGGCGTTGCTGTTCGGCCAGGTGCTGCGCGTATACGCTCGGCGCTTCGCCGTCGGCCGCTTCGTCGTCGAACCCTCGCAGTTCGGCGGGACGAACAAGGAAGGGCTGCAATCGGGCGCGTTCTGGTTCTATTACCGGCTGGGATTCCGCCCGATCGACGAGCGCGCAGCACGACTTGCCGGCACCGAATGGGCGCGGATGGAGGCGGAGCGCGGCTACCGCACGCCGATCGCCGAGCTCCGCCGTTTCACGCGCTCCGACCTCGAGCTGCGGCTGCGCGACACGCCTCGATGCGAGCCCGCCGATTTGAGCGCCGCCGCGACCGCCTGGATCGAAACGCGCCACGAAGGCGACCGCAGCGCGGCGCTCGCCGCCGCTCGACGGATCGTGACGCGCGCGCTCGGCGGCGTCGACGATGCGCGCTGGCCGCAGAGCGAGCGGCTCGCCTTCGGTGAGCTTGCGCTCCTTGTCGCGCAGATCCGTGATCTTTCCCGGTGGTCCGCCGTGGAGAAGCGCGCGCTCGTCGCATGGATGCGGGCAAAGGGTGGCGACGAATTCCGGTTTCATGCGCTGCTCGCGCGGCACCGGCGATTGCGCGCGGCGCTTTGCCAGCTCGCCGAATCCTTCGCAGCGTGACGAATGCTCGCACGCTCGCGCGCGGGTAAAATCACGGAGAAAAATAGGGTCAGAGACGATCTTTCCTTTCCCCACGATTTCGAATGCCCGCGCCCAACAGCTCCAAGCCCTACAAGGTACGTCGCTCGACGATTCATGGCCGCGGCGTATTCGCATCGCGGACGATCCGCAAAGGTACGGTGATCATCGAATACCGGGGCGTGCGCACGACCTGGGACGCGGCGAGCGAACGCCAGGACGCCAATGCGTCGGATCCACAGCACACGTTCATCTTCTCGACGAGCGACGGCGGCGTGATCGACGCGAGTCGCCGCGGCAACGCGGCGCGCTGGATCAACCATTCGTGCGCGCCCAATTGTGCGACGTTCGAGGACGCGGACGGCCGCGTCTTCATCGAAGCGCGACGGACGATACGTGCCGGTGACGAGTTGACGTACGACTACCAGCTCGAGGTCGACGAGCGTGTCACGGCCAAGGTGCGCGCCGAGTATGCGTGCCATTGCGGCGCGAAGCGCTGCCGCGGCACGCTGCTCGGAGAGCCGCGCTAGCGACCCGATCGCCGCACCCCCGATTGCTTGGCGCCGCAGCCGGCGGCACAATCGCGAGGACCGCCAGCCGCGACCGCGATCGGCGAAATAAATCCAAAGGGGAGACCAGGCCGATGGCGAAGAAGCGCACGCTCGCGTCGTCCGGGACGCTCGTCGTGCTGGAGCACCAGTCGAAGGTTCTCGCCGACAATCCGCTCGGCGACCCGCGCGTCCGGAAGCTCGCGGTCTGGCTGCCGCCGCAGTACGACGCGGGCGCCGGAATGCGGCGCGGACCTCGGTTGCCGGTGCTCTACGATCTCGTCGGATTCACCGGGTCCGGGCTCGCGCACACGAACTGGAAGCCGTTCGGCGACAACGTGCCCGAGCGCGCCGCGCGCTTGATCCACGAGAAGAAGATGGGGCCTGCGATCTTCGTGTTCCCCGACTGCTTCACTTCGCTCGGCGGCAACCAATACGTCAACTCGACGGCGATCGGCGCGTACGCCGACTACCTCACGAAGGAAATCATTCCGTTCGTCGATCGCGAGTTCCGCACGCTCGGCTCGCGCGAGCACCGCGGCTGCTTCGGAAAATCCTCCGGCGGCTACGGCGCGATCATTCACGGGATGAAGTACGCGAAGCACTGGGGGGCGATCGCCGACCATTCCGGGGACGCGTACTTCGAGATGGTCTACGGGCACGACTGGCCGAACACGCTGAACGAGCTCACGAAGTATCGCGATCCCAAGCGCGTTCCGGGCTCTTACGACGTTCTCGTCGAGGCGCGCGCACGCAAGGGCCTCGCTGCAGGCTACGACGATGGCCGCGTCAAGCGCTTTCTCGACGCCTTGTGGAGCAAGGAGAAGCTGTCGAACGACGAAGGGCACGCGATCATGAACGTCTGCATGGCGGCGACCTATGATCCCGACCCCAAGGCTCCGTTCGGCTTTCGCCTGCCGTACAACCTCGAGACCGGCGAGCGCATCGAGGCGCGCTGGCGCAACTGGCTGAAGCACGACCCGATTCTGCTCGTGGGCAAATTTGCGTCCGCGCTCAAGACGCTCCGGGCGATCTACGTCGACTGCGGCTGGCGCGACCAGTACCACATCCACTATGGAAGCCGCATACTTTCACAGCGGCTCGCCGAGCACGGCATAGCCCACACCTACGAGGAATTCGACGACAATCACTCCGACGTCGATTACCGGATGGACGTGAGCCTGCCGATCCTGTATCGGGCGCTGAAGCTCTGACAGTCGAGAAGCGGCGAGCTCCCGCGGGCGCGCGCGAGGAGGCGGCCCGAATTGGCAAGGAGACCTGACCATGCGTTGGGGTGATTTTCGTCGCAGCGACAACGTCGAGGACCGCACCGACGGCGCGCCGGAAGGCGGCGGTGGCGGCTTCGGCGGCGGCTTTCCAGGTGGTGGCGGCATCCGCATCGGCGGCGGTGCGCTCGTCGTCATCGTCATCGCGAGCCTGATCTTCGGTGTCAATCCGCTCGAGATGCTCGGGATGATGGAGGGCGGCGCGCCGGTCGCGCCGCAGGCGCCTCCGCAGCAGGCAGCACCCGGCTACGGACCGCAGCATCCGCAGGCGCCCCGGCCGGCGCCGGCGCCCGGGCCCCGGCAGGATCAATCGAAGGACTTCGTCGCAGCGGTGCTCGGCGACACCGAGGACGTCTGGGGCGCGATCTTCACGGCGCAGGGCGCGCAGTACCAGAAGCCGCGGCTCGTGCTGTTCCGCAGCGCGACGAAATCGGGTTGCGGCCTCGCGTCGGCGGCGACAGGACCCTTCTACTGTTCGGCCGACCGCGAGCTCTATCTCGACACGGCGTTCTTCAACGAGCTCGCGCGGCGCTTCGGCGCACCGGGCGAATTCGCGCAGGCGTACGTCATCGCGCACGAAGTCGGACACCATGTGCAGAACCTGACGGGCACGATGCGCAAGGTCGACCAGGCGATGCAGCGCACCGACTCGCGCGGGCGCAACGCGCTCTCGGTTCGCCTCGAGCTGCAGGCGGACTGTTACGCCGGCGTCTGGGGCTACTTCGCGAACAAGCGCGGACTGCTCGATCCAGGCGACCTCGAGTCCGGATTCCGCGCCGCCGCGGCGGTCGGCGACGATCAGATCCAGAAGCGCACGCAAGGCTACGTCGTCCCCGAATCGTTCACGCACGGAAGCGCCGAGCAGCGGCTTCACTGGTTCAAGGTCGGGCTCGGGTCCGGCGACATGCGCAAATGCGACACGTTCGCAGCGCAAGGCTAGCGCCCGCTCGATAGGCCCCTGAGAGCAACGCTCGCCTCGGGTTCATGGCTTCGCCGCTTCCCTCTTCGCCAACCGCGATCGTCCACGAGACCCCGACGCCGCGCGAGGCGCGCGCCATCGCCCGGATGCTGCTCGAGGGCTTCAACAAGCACTACGCACTGTTCCGCGAATGCGCGCGCGCTGCGAAGCGCTATTTCGAGGCCGGCAACTGGCTCGCGATCCAGCACGTGGGCCGCGACCGGATCGATTTCTACGACCGCCGAGTGCACGAATACGCGGAGCTGATCCTCCGCGAGTTCGGTTTCGGCGACCTCGACCCCGTCGCCGCCGACGCGTTCTGGGAGCAGGTCAAGCTCCATTTCATCGGGCTGCTGCTCGACCACAAGCAGCCGGAGTGCGCCGAGACGTTCTTCAACTCGGTGTCCGTCAAGGCGCTCCGCCGCGGCTATTTCCACAACCGGCTGATCTTCGTCCGCCCTGCGCTCTCGACCGAGTACATCGACGCCGACCCGCCGTCGTACCGCAGCTACTATCCGCTGCAGCAGGGGCTCCGCCAGGCGCTGATCGACATCGTCCTCGATTTCCACTTCGAGCGGCAGTTCGCCGATTTCGGCCGCGATCTCCGGAATTTGCTCGGCGCCTTCCGCGCGCGGTACCCGCGGCCGTTTCGCCTCGAGCCGAACCACCAGATTCAGGTGCTCTCCTCGCCGTTCTTCCGCAACCAGACGGCGTATCTCGTCGGACGCGTCGTCAACGGCAACAACACGTATCCGTTCGTCGTGCCGATCAAGCACGACGCCGCAGGAAAGCTCTACGTCGACGCGCTGCTGATGGACGAAGTCGATCTCGCGCTGCTGTTCTCGGCGAATCGCGCGTACTTCCTGGTCGACATGGAGGTCCCGTCGGCGTATGTCGCCTTCCTCTGCGCGATCGTCGCCGACAAGACCGCGGCGGAGTTCTACGCGATGGTCGGCCTGGCGAAGGGCAGCAAGAACATGTTCTTCCGCGACTTCCTCCATCACCTCAAGCACTCGCGCGACAAGTTCGTCATTGCTCCCGGCATCAAGGGACTCGTGATGAGCGTGTTCACGCTGCCTTCGTATCCGTACGTGTTCAAGGTGATCCGCGACGAGATCGCGGCATCGAAGGACACCGACCGCCAGAAGGTCAAGGAGAAGTACTGGCTCGTCAAGCACCACGACCGCGTCGGACGGATGACCGATACGCTCGAATACTCGGACGTCGCCTTTCCGCGCGACCGCTTTTCCGACGAGCTGCTCGCCGAGCTGACCGCGGTGGCGCCGTCGGAGGTCGAGTTCGACGCCGATTACGTCGTCGTCAAGCACCTCTACATCGAGCGGCGCGTGATTCCGCTCAACCTCTATCTCGAGTACGCCGACGACGCGCAGCGTGCGCACGTGATGCGCGAATACGGCAATGCGGTGCGCGAGCTCGCGGCCGTCAACATCTTCCCGGGCGACCTGCTGTCGAAGAACTTCGGCGTCACCCGCTTCGGCAGGGTCGTCTTCTACGACTACGACGAGATCGAGTACCTCGTCGACTGCAATTTCCGGACAATTCCGCCGCAGCCGCCGGACTGGGACGAGATGTCCGACGAGATCTGGTACACGGTCGGACGGCGCGATGTGTTCCCGGAGGAGTTCGAGAGATTCCTTTTCACCGACGCGAAGACGCGTGAATGCTTCCGCGCGTTGCACGCCGATCTCTTCGATCCACGCTGGTGGCAGGAAGTGCAGGCCGACATCCGGTCGGGGCGGTTGGTCGAGGTGCTCTCCTATTCGGATGCGGTCCGCTTCGCGCCTTCGGGAAATGCCCGCAGCGCGCAACCTGCGACGCCGTGAGCCGACGTTCGTGCATGAACACGATGCGCGCCGTGCTATTCTCAACCGACCGTTGCAGGAGCCCGTCGATGCATCCCGCATGCCGTTCGTCTCGCCGTCACGTCACGATCCTCGCTTGCGCGTTCCTGGCCGGAACGCTCGGCGGCTGCGGGAACACGCCCAGCAAGGAGGCGCAGGAAGCCGCGAAGAATACGTTCGCGTGCCAGCTCGACGGTCAGCGCCTGGTGATGAGATTCGACGCGGGCGAGGCGCGCTTGCTGATGCCGGACGGCGATCGCGTGATTCTGTACCAGGTTCCGATGGGCTCCGGGATCCGTTACACGAACGGCGACCTCGACCTGCGCGGCAAGGGGATGGACCTGTTGTTGATCCGCAACGGCAACGCGACGCAGCTCGCCGATTGCAAGCCCTACGTTCCGCCGCCGCAGTAGCCTGCGGGCGCCAGCCGGCTCACTTCGGGCGCTGCGCGAGATCGACGTCGATGTAGCGCCATACCTCGGAGCGGATCGGGTGCGGCCGGTAGTTGCGTATCCATTTCTGCCCGAGCTGGTCCTCGATCCGATGCTCCTGCAGCCGCCAGGGCGCATAGGCGAGAACGAGCTCCGTCATCCGGTCGAAGAGCTTCGTACGCTCCGGCGAATCAGGTAACTTGCGCGCCGCCTCGTACAGCTTGTCGAACTCGGGAAGCCGAAAGCGCGCCTGGTTCTCGAGGCCCGGTCCCGCATTCGGGCCGTACAGAAGCTGCATGTAGTTCTCGGCATCGGGATAGTCGGCGTTCCACCCATCGGTGCGCATCGGAATCTTTCCGGCGCGCGCCATTTTCCGCAGCTCGGGCAGCCGATCCTTCCTGAACACGATCCTGAGGCCGATCGCGTCCATGTTCTTCTTCCACTGCTCGTCGGCCTGGCGCTGCAACGTCGTCGGCGCCGACCAGCGCTCGAGGACGAGCGGCTTGCCGTCGGGCGTTTCGCGATAGCCGTCGCCGTCGCGATCCTTGTAGCCGAACTTGTCGAGGAGCGCGCGCGCAGCCGCCGGATCGTAGAGCTGCGCCTGCGTCCTGAGCTCCGGGTCGTAGCCCGCGATGTCCGGCGGGATCGGACTCATCGCAGGCGTTGCGCGGCCCTTGAGAATGATGCGGATGAACTCGTCGACGTCGTAGCCCATCCCGATCGCGCGCCGCAGCGCGATCTTCTCGGGCGTGTAGCCGCCGACGACCGGGTCTTCCATGTTGAAGTACGTCCACCACGTGTTCGGTCGCAGCAACGGATGATGATGAATGCCTGCTGCCATGAGCTCAGGCTTCAGCTTTCCGCCCACGAGCGCCTGGTCGACGAATTCGGGCGGCAGCCGCTCGAGCAGGTCGAGCTCGCGATTCAGGAAAGCGAGCCAGGTGGCCTGCCCCTCCTCGATCACCGACACCTCGATGCGTCCGGGAAGCGGCAGCTTCTTCCCCTTGAGCGCATCCGCGATCGGCTGCGAATCCGCGGGAATCGGGCCCGCGGGCACGTAAGTCGTCTCGCGGTAGCCCGGGTTCGCGACCAGCACGATCTTCGAGCTGCGCTTGTACTCGCCGGCGCTCAGCATGTACGGGCCGGTGCCGACCGGGTGCGCGCCGATGTCCACGCCGTACGCAGCGACGACCTCGCGCGCGATCGGCGCGGTGTTCGGCACCGCGAACGCATAGAGGAAACGCAGATCGGGCTGCGTCAAGCGGATGCGCAGCGTGTATCGATCGACGAGCTCGAGCCCCGCAATCGGCGCCTCATAATCGAACTTGCCCGTCTTCAGCGCCTGCGCGCGCACGGCGTCCGCGCCGACGATCATGAATTCGACGAGCCACAGCCAGGGGCTGCGCACCGCAGGGTCGAGGAGGCGCCGGATCGCATACGCCTGATCAGCTGCGATCAGCTCGCGCGGCTTGCCGCCGAACGCCGGATCGGGCGTGAAGAAGATGCCCTTCTTGAAGCGGAACGTGTACGTCGAGCCGCTGTCGCCAACCTCGGGCATCGCCTCCAGCGTGCGCGGTACGAGCTTCACCGGGCGCGCGAGGTAATCATAGGTCAGCATCGCGTCGAAGATGTTGTCGATGATGCTGTCGGACGCCGCGTCGGAGTTGAATTGCGGGTCGAAGCTCGATTCGGCGATCGAGAAAGCCACGCGCAGCGTTTTCGCGGGATCGGCGGCCGGCGCTTCGCGTGCAAGCATGACGAGCGCGGCGAGCGCGAGCTCGCAGGCGAGCCGGGGCCATTGCCGAGGGTGTCCGGTCTTCGTGGAATCGCGCATCGCGTCGCCCTGTTCGTCGGTCGTTGTCGCTTTCCGACGCGGACTATAATCGAAGCGATACGGCCGCGTCTTCCCGCGGCGCGTAAGTTCGCGGGCAGCGCCACCGACCAACGGCACGCCGCGGCGCTCGCCGCCGCAACCATTTCCCGTGAGGACCGCGATGATCCGCCCGCCCCCGTTCAGGCCCTTCGTTCTCGTCAAATTCTGCCTCGTGCTGCTGTTCTTCGCTGCGGCCGCCGTGTCGGCGCAAATGGCGAAGCTGCCGCCCACGCCGCCGGGGGCCGCAGTGGCAACCTTTGCCGGCGGCTGCTTCTGGTGCATGGAGCAACCCTTCGACAAGATCGACGGCGTCCTGGCGACAACTTCCGGCTATACCGGCGGCACGAAGCAGAACCCGACGTACGAGCAGGTGTCGTCAGGGACGACCGGGCATGCCGAGGCCGTTCAGGTGCTCTTCGACCCGAAGAAAGTGTCGTACGAGAAACTGCTCGACGTCTTCTGGCACA
>DASSGI010000169.1:0-2574 GCA_035857655.1 Casimicrobiaceae bacterium
AGCGTGATTCCAGGCGGAGAGAAGCTTGCCGAGTCCGGGACGTCGATGGCGTCCCCGAACGTCGCGAACCTGGCGGCGAAGATGCTCGCCGTGAATCCCAGGCTGACGCCGGTCGAGGTGATCAAGATGATCCGCGAAACGTCCGATCGGAGCTCCGACGGCCGCCGGGTGCTGATCAACCCGAAGAAGGCTGTTGCAGCCGCGGAAGCCGGGAACGGCTAGTCCCGGGGGCATGGCAGGATAGGCCTTGCGCGCTCGGCGGCGGGCTTGCTACTATGACAACGTCATAGTGTGCGGCGAGTCGACTAATGGCCACGGCAGCCACCCGGGTCGGAACGCAGCCCCCGGCCGTCAAATGCCGGATCTGCGGGCGCCCGAGCCTACGGGGATCGAAGCTCTGCGACGAATGCGTCGCGGCGGTGAAGCGCGCGCGGCACATGAGCACGCTTGGCTCGGAGCTCCTGCCCCAGGCGGGCCCGCGTCGTTCCGCGTCTCTGCGCGCGATGCGCGTCTCCCGCTCGCCCTCCACGCGCTCGTCGTGGATACCGGCGACGCCCGCCGCCTGGGGCGTTCTGGTCGCCTTCACGGTGTTCGGCGCGGCGGTCGTCGGGACGGCCTTTCTGGCCGTTCAGGAGATCTCCGAACAGGCGCTCAAGGGACAGATCCCACCTTCCGCGAGCGAGCCTTCGGCCACGCGGCCGAATATCCTGCCCCAGGCGCATGACGGGGCGGTCGGCGCAACGGGGATACCCGCGATGGAAAAAGCGCCTGTCGAACCAATCGCACCCGTACCCGTCGAGCCGCCGCGTGCCGAAGCCCCGACGCCCGTCGTCGAATCGCCGCAAGTGACACCGCCACCGGAGAAGCGCGCGCCGCGCAAGGTGGCAACGGAGACTCGGAAAAAGCCGGCGACGCACGCGGTTCCTGCGGCGACGGACACAGCTGTGGAGAGCAAGGCGACGATTGCCGGGCAAGCGACGACTGCCGCGCCCAAGCCCGCCATCGCTGCACCGTCGCCGACTGCGGCGCCTGCGCCCGCGCCGCCCGTTCCCGATCGCTGGGAAACGATGAACGCGGCGCTCGCCGCATGCTCGCGCGAGACGCTGCTCGGGGGCGTGATGTGCACCGAGCGCGTGCGCTATCAGTTCTGCGAAGGATTCTGGGGACAGGTGCCGCAGTGCCGCGCAGCGACGCGGCCCGGCTCGTCCCGCTGATTGGAAGTTCGCGAGCGAAAGCGGCTCGTGAAGCGGCCGCGGGGCCCGGCGAATCCGACGACTCGATCGGGACCCGCCGGGCGCCTTGCCTCAGCCCTCGTACTTGAAGGACAGCTTGACGCGCGCGCGATACGCGACGACCTTGCCGCTTTCGACCTTCATGTCGAGCATCGAGACCTCCGCGATCCGAAGGTCGCGCAGCGTCTTGGCCGCTGTCGTTACCGCGTTCTTCGCCGCGTCTTCCCACGATACCCTGCTCGTGCCGATCACTTCGGTCACGCGATAAACGCCTTCTCCGGCGGTCTTCTTAGCCATGGTGTTTTCTCCTTGGTGTCCGCGGCAACGATGCGGCCACGGCTCGGTCCAATGATACGCGCGGTTTCGTTCGCCGGCAGTAAACTGCCAGTGCATCGACGCATGGTCGACAGTCACATCCGAAGGACCGCTATGACGAACCGATTCGCAGCGACGTTGCTCGTCCTGGCAGGCGCAATCGCCTGCGCCGCCGGCCCGCCCGCCGTTGCCGCCGGTACCGACCCGACGTACTACGACGTCGCCCGAGGCTCGCACCCGCATGACGTTGCAGCCGCGCCCGCGCTCGGCGGACCGGTCTACTACACGGCGCAGACGAGCGGCAAGCTCGGGATCCTCGATCCGAAGTCGGGAAAGTACGAAGAGATTTCGCTCGGAGCGAATTCCGCGCCGCACGGCGTGATCGTCGGCCCCGATGGCGCGCCATGGGTTACCGACGGCGGTCAGAATGCGATCGTTCGCGTCGATCCGAAGACGCGCGCGGTTCGCGTGTGGCCGCTGCCGAAGGACGCCGAGTTCGCGAATCTCAACACGCTGACGTTCGATCGAAAAGGTCGCGTCTGGTTTACCGGACAGAGCGGATACTACGGGAGGCTGATTCCCGAGGCCAGCGACATGAAGGTGTGGAAGGCGCCGCGCGGGCGAGGCGCGTACGGCATCACGACGACGCCTGCTGGCGACGTCTATTACGCATCGCTCGCCGGCAACCACATCGCGAAGATCGACACCGAGACCGGCGAAGCGACCGTCATCGAACCGCCGACGCCGTCGCAGGGTGCGCGCCGCGTCTGGTCCGATTCGCGCGGGCGGATCTGGGTGAGTTACTGGAACACCGGCCAGGTCGGAATGTACGACCCCGCGACCAAAGCGTGGCGCGAGTGGACGCTTCCAGGCAAGAACCCGCGCGCGTATTCGGTCTGGGTCGACGACAAGGACAAGGTGTGGCTCACCGAGTGGACCGCCAACGCCATCGTGCGCTTCGACCCGGCGACCGAAACGTTCACGAGCTATCCGTCGAACCGCTCGAACTCGACGGTGCGGCAGATGC
>DASSGI010000170.1:0-3333 GCA_035857655.1 Casimicrobiaceae bacterium
GTGGCGTCCTGCTGATTGAACTCGATCATCGGCTCGCCGAGCGCGACGATGTCGAGCGGATCGCCTCGGGTCTCGCGATCGGTCATGAACGTCGAGTTCGCATTGCTGAGTTTCAGCGCGCGCGCAGCGCTGCCGCTTGGCGGGCCAATCCGGAAATCCGGGTCCAGTCGGCCGCCGCGATCGCGTCCTTCGGCGTGAGCCACGAGCCGCCGACGCATGCGACATTGGGCAGAGCGAGGAAATCCAGCGCAGTCTCCGCCGTGACGCCCCCGGTCGGACAGAACGTCACATCGGGAAACGGACCGCCGAGCGCCTTGAGCATCGCGATGCCTCCCGCCTGCTGCGCGGGAAAGAGCTTGAGCTCGCGATAGCCGGCCGCCCTCGCGGCGATGACGTCGGAAGGCGTCATCACGCCCGGCAGCAGCGGTATCGCCGCATGGCGGGCCGCTTCGATCAATGCCGGCGTGAGCCCCGGCGTGACTGCGAATCGCGCGCCGGCCTTGGCCGACAAAGCGAACTCCTGCGGCTGCGTGATCGTCCCTACGCCGACGATCGCCTCCGGCACGTCGCGCGCGATTGCCTTGATCGAATCGAGTCCGGCGGGAGTACGCAGCGTGACTTCGAGAACCCGGACACCGCCTGCGACGAGCGCTCGTGCGAGCGGCACCGCCTGAGCGAGCCGATCGATGACGATGACCGGGATCACCGGCCCCATGCGCATCAGTTCGAGAATGTTCACCCGCGCAACCTTGAGATTCACCTGCTTTGGCGCGCGTCATTGTAGCTGCTTCGCGAACCCGAACGTTCGCGCAAGAGGCTATTCGATGACTCTGTCCGCGCGCACCAGAATCGACTGCGGGATCCTGGTTCCGATCGCCTTTGCGGATTTCATGTTGACCGCGAGCTCGACCGAAGTCGGCAGCTCCATCGGCAGATCGGCGGGCTTCGCTCCCTTCAGGATCTTGTCGACGTATGTTGCGAGGTGCGCATAGCAATCGCCGAGGTTGGGACCGTAAGTCAGAAGCACGCCGCTGTCCGCGTACGCACTCCATCCGGAGACGGTCGGCATCCGATGCTTGACGCCGAAGGCGGCGATCTTCTCGCGGTGATCGAGCGTGATCGCGTCCGGAAAAATCACCAATCCCTGCAACGTCTGGCTCGCGATCGCAGCGAGCACGCTGTCGACGTCCTCGCCACTGTGCACGGGAAAATAGCCGAGCGAGATTCCGAGGTTCTGTGCGGCTACCTGTGATGCGCGAAGCTCGCCTTGCTCACCCGGATGCGCAGGATTGGCGACGACGGCCATCCGTTTCGCGCTCGGAGCAATTTCGGCGAGCAGCTCGAGACGCTTGCCGACGAGCTCGAGCGCGAGGAACGACATTCCGGTACGCGAACCGCCGGGGCGCGCGAAGCTGTCGACGAACTTCGCCTCGACAGGATCGCCGCTGAAGCCCATGACGACGGGAATCGCGCCGGCGTACCGATACGCGCTCCAGGCCGCGCCGCCCTGCGTGACGATGACATCGACTTTCGACTTGACGAGCTCGATCACCATCTGGTCCGCGCGCTCGCGCGACCCGCGCGACGCTCGCGCGTCGATGACGATGTTTCTCCCTTCGACGTAGCCGAGCTTTTCGAGTCCGGCTCGCAACGACTCGAGCGGCGGAGACGGCGCTTTGGGGTCGGAAAGCGCAAGCCATCCGATGCGAAACACCCGCGTCGAATTCTGAGCGAGTCCGGAGATTGCCGTCGTCAGCGCGCCGGATGCAAATGCGACGACGACTCGTCTGCGGGAAATCAAGCGAGGAACCTCGGCACTATCGTTTCAACGGCTGCTCGAAGCGACTGGCGAATGCGCTGCCGCGCTCGACTATCGCATATTTTGTCGCTCGGTTGAAACCGCAGGCCCCGCCCGGAGCTCAGCTCGACGCGCGATCGCCATTGCCGTCGTAGTGCGCGGGCCAAAGCCGCTGCACCACTTCGCGATCGCTCGCGTAGGCATAACAGGTGTCGATCTTCAGCGGCCGGCCCTTCGCGTCGACCGCTGCCGGCTTCGCGAGGCGCACCTGCGAGAGCGTCTGGAAGGCGACCGTCGCAAGCGGCCCGAGGAGCTCGGCGAGATGCGTGCAACTCTTGCGGCCCGAAAGCCGTTCGCGCACCGCCTGCGACCAGCCGTGAGCGATCTTCAGTCCCTTCATCGTCTGGAGCGTATCCGTCGCTTCCCGGCAAATCCCGAACGGCGCCGCGTCCGTCGACGCCACGATATCGACGACGGTGAGTGCCTCGTCGACGACGATCCGGACCGACATGTCGTGCAGCGCTTCTCCGGCGGGCAATCGCCTGCCGTCCAGAAGCTTGATCTCGCTCTTCTTGGTGTCGACCATCCGCGCCTCGATGTCGTACAGACCGTCGTGGCGGCGATAACCGATGAGCTCGATGCGTCGCAAGTGGAGCTCGTCGCGCGGAACCGAAGGCGGCAGCGGCATTGTCGTTGATCGTCGGAAGTTTCGGGAGTTGGCGGCCGTGAAGCTAGGTCTGGATGTGCAGCCCGGGATCGAGCGTGAACAGCTCCTGGGCGCGGCCGACGCCGCGCAACGCGTACCGGCCCACGGAGACGAGCTGCGAGCGCTCGGGCTCCGGCGTTGCCTCGGCAAACTCGGACGAAAAAACGACGCCGCGATCGACCGACCGGCACATCGCGGCGATGCGGCTCGCTTCGTTGACGGCCGGTCCGACGACGGTGAAGTCGAGACGATCCTCGCTCCCGATGTTGCCGTAGAACACCTCGCCGATGTGCAGGCCCAGGTAGACCGAAGTGACCGGGTGATTGCCGCTGGCACGACGCTCGTTCACCGCCTTGACCGCGGCCTTCAGGCTCATCGTCGCCTGCAGCGCACTGCGACAGGCTTCCGCGGGATCCTCGGCGCGAAAGATCGCCAGCACGCCGTCGCCGATGAGCTTCAGCACCTCGCCACCTTCGGCGCGAACGGCGCCGATGACGGCCGCCGAATAGTCGTTGAGCAGCGGAATGATCTCCTCGGGCGGCGCGGTGTCGGTGATTTTCGTGTAGCCCCGCAGATCCGAGTACCAGATGACCGCCTTGATGCGATCGGCGACGCCGCGCGAAATGCGCCCGCTCAGCACGCGCTCGCCCGCGTCATGACCGAGATAGACCTGGACGAGCGTGCGCGCGATGCGCATCAGCGAGACATTCTTGATCGCGAGCGCAAGCAGCGGAACGAGGCGCCGCAATGCAACGAGATCCTCTTCGCGAAAACCGTTCGCGGTCGCCGTGGCCCACGACGAGTACACGCAGTCCATCTGGCCGATGAT
>DASSGI010000171.1:0-6988 GCA_035857655.1 Casimicrobiaceae bacterium
TCTATTTCGGCGCCGCGCCCGACAGCGACCTCGACAGCATCGCGCTGCGCGACGTCGTCTACCGCGTGGTGCTTCCCGCGTCGCGCGCCGACGAGCTTTCCTCCGCGCAATGGGAAACGATCGCGCAGCAACCGTGGATCGTCGCGCCGGCACCGAGCTCGCACTATCAGCTCGTGATGAGCCTTTTCGGCGACGGCACCGCGCGCCCCGAGCGAATCGTCGAAGCCGACTCGGAGTCGGTCATCAACGAGCTCGTCGAGGCGGGAGTCGGCGTGAGCCTGATTCGCGACGAAATCGCCGCGCACTCGGTCGAAGCCGGACGCAGCATCGTCTGGCCGGGTCGCGAGATCACGACGACGCTCTGGCTCGTCCATCCTGCAAACCGCAGGACGGATCCGCTGATCGCCGCGCTGCGTGACGTCCAGCAGGAGATCTGGTCCGACGCGGGAGGGGCGGTTCACGATTCCCCCGAACCCGTCGCGGCTGTCGCCGGCGCCGATCGCTAGACGCGCGCGCTCGCTAGCGCGCCGTCGTGCCCTCGGCATCCAGGGCCGCGCGCGCCCTGTGCCACGACCATCGCGCGTACGCACCTGCGACGATCGCCGTCACAATTGCGATCCATGGCGCAGCTTCGCCGGTCGCCAGCATGATCAGCGCGATCGCTTCGACGCTCAGCGCGACGAAGCCGGCACGCAACCATGGCCCGCTCGCCACATCGAGTGATGGTCCGGTCGCCATGTTCAGTGCGACCACCACGGCGCGCCGCGCTCGATTTCGCGGATCCGCACCTCGAGGTCGTAGATGTCCGTCGCTTCGGCGAGCCTCGCTTCGAGGTCGCGCTGCTCGAGCCTCCAGAACCATGCATCGATCCGGTCGAAGAGGCTGCGCTTCGGCTCCTCTGGCTCGTCGTCGGGGGCGTCACTCCTGCCTTCTCGACCCTCGGGTGATTCCTCGTGTCGATCCTCGGCGGCAAGCGCGTTCGCGGTGAGCAGCGCATTCGCCACCAAGGGTCCGGTCGCTATTGCTGCCAACACTCCCAGATCGTCGATGGGGCTTCGGTTTCTTTCCATTTGACACACTCCTTTCCGACCGCCGGGCGTTATCGCGGCGGTGCGTGCCGACGCTGATGCTGCGTCGCACAACGTCAAGCTAATGGCGGGGCCACGACCAATCAAATCGTCGTTTCGGATCAACGCCATCCGCTTCACCAATGACCGGACTAACCGTTTGCTGCGGCACGATATTCCGGCAGCGGAAAACCGCCGGGAGTGGGCGCTCACATTTATCGCGCCAGTGAGCCAGTATTTGACGATGCGCAAAAAAGACGCACCGCTCGTCCGAAAAGCGTGCCAATTCGATGACATTCGCTGCACAAAGCGGCTAGAATGGTGCAACGCAGCAATAGCGAGGTGAACAATGGAAGTCGCAGGAAAAGTTGCCGTAATTACGGGTGCAGCGAGCGGTATCGGGCGCGCGGTGGCCACCGAATTGGCGCGACGCAATGTGCGCGCAATGGCACTAGTCGACATGGGGGAATCGATCGAGGGCGTCGCGTCCGAAATCAATGCGGAAGCGAAGCGCCGGGTCGCAGTTCCCTACCGCGGCGATACTACCGACGGCGACTTCCGCGCTTCGGTCTACGACTCGATCAGCAGCGAATTCGACACGGTCACGATGTGCGTGCCCGCCGCGGGCATCACCCGCGACGATCTCGCAGTCCGCATCGACCGCAATTCGGGCAAGGCGCGCATCTATCCCGACGAGCGATTCAAGCAAGTGCTCGACGTGAATCTCGTTGCACCGGTCTACTGGGCGCTCGAGATGATCGGTCGCATCGCCGAGAATCGAGCCGCGCGCGGGTTGTCGCGCTGGCAGCCGTCCGAGCGCATGCAGGGTGCGATCGTGTTCATCGGCTCCGTTTCTTCGCAGGGCAACCGCGGACAGATCGCTTACGCGAGCGCCAAGGCCGGCCTCGAAGGCGCCGCGGCGACGATCATGAAGGAAGCCGTCTATCACGGCGTTCGCTGCGGCGTGATCCACCCGGGCTTCACCGACACACCGATGGTGCGATCGCTCGGTGACGACTACATCGACAAGAACATCCTGCCGTTCACGCAACTGTGCCGTCTGATTCGTCCGGATGAGATTGCCGATGCGATCTGCTTCATGCTCGTGAACTCTGCAGTGAGCGGAGAGTTGTGGGCGGATGCGGGCTGGCACGCGCCGGCGTAGCTGTCGCTCTGCTGTCGCCGTGCGCGCAGTCGCGCGGCTTCGAATCCGATCGTCGCGGCTGCCGCGCGCCGCAGTGCGGTTCGCACGAACAGGCGATAGTTTTGAACCACCATTCACGAACGCGGCGCCTTGTCAGCCGCGTTTCCCGGCGGTAACGTAAACGTCCCTCGGTCTCCACCGAGGTGCCGCGCCGGCGCGCGCTGCAGGCTGTGGGCTGGAAGGATCGGTTGATCTAGCTCCACCTCGGCGACGTCTCGCTGCCTCCTCACCACGACGCAGGAGCAAGCGATGAACAAGATCTCCTCGATCATCCTTTGGATCGCCGTTGCAGTCGCGGGCGCGTTCGCATTCGCCGCGCTCGCGCTCGGACGCGGCGAATCGGTCAATGCCGCATGGCTCGTCACGGCCGCGCTTTCCGTCTACTTCATCGCGTATCGCTTCTACAGCAAGTACATTGCCGAGAAGGTCCTGCAGCTCGACGACACGCGACCGACGCCCGCGGTCCGCCACGACGACGGGATGGACTACGTGCCGACGAACAAGTGGGTGCTGTACGGACACCACTTCGCGGCGATCGCCGGTGCCGGGCCGCTCGTCGGGCCCGTGCTGGCCGCGCAAATGGGATTTCTGCCGGGAACGCTGTGGATTCTCGCCGGCGTCGTCGTCGCGGGCGCCGTCCAGGATTTCATCGTCCTGTTCGCCTCGGTGCGCCGCGACGGCAAGTCGCTCGGCGAGATGATCAAGATGGAGCTCGGGCCGGTGCCCGGCTCGCTCGCGCTCGTCGGCGTGCTCGCGATCATGATCATCATCCTCGCGGTGCTTGCGCTGATCGTCGTCAAAGCGCTCACCGGAAGTCCGTGGGGACTCTTCACGATCGCGGCGACGATCCCCATTGCGCTCGCAATGGGTGTCTACATGCGCGTGATCCGGCCGGGGAAGGTCGGTGAAGCTTCCATATTCGGCGTCATCCTGCTGCTCGCGTCGATCGTCTTCGGCCGCAACGTCGCGGAGAGCGCAACGCTCGCGCCGCTATTCACGCTCACGGGAACGCAGCTTGCATGGGCGCTCATCATCTATGGCGCCGTTGCAGCGAGCCTCCCCGTGTGGCTGATGCTCGCGCCGCGCGACTACCTGTCGACGTTCCTGAAGATCGGCACCGTCGCGGCGCTTGCGATCGGCATCTACGTCGTCGCTCCCCCGCTCGCGATGCCGCAGACCACACGGTTCATCGACGGGTCGGGGCCGGTATTCGCCGGGACGCTGTTCCCGTTCCTGTTCATCACGATCGCCTGCGGCGCGGTGTCCGGATTCCATTCATTGATATCGTCGGGGACGACGCCGAAGATGGTCGAGAAGGAATCGCACATGCGCTTCATCGGTTTCGGCGGAATGCTCGCCGAGTCGTTCGTCGCGATCATGGCGCTGTCCGCAGCCTGCGTTCTCGATCCGGGAATCTATTTCGCGATGAATGCGCCCGCGGCGGTCATCGGAACGACGGCTTCGAATGCGGCGCAGGTGATCTCGGGTTGGGGCTTCACGATCACGCCGGACATGATCGAGCAAACCGCGAAGGACATCGGCGAGACCAGCATCCTCTCGCGTGCCGGCGGCGCGCCGACGCTCGCCGTAGGGATGGCGCAGATCCTCGCGAAAGCGGCGGGCGGCAAGGCGATGGAGGCGTTCTGGTATCACTTCGCGATCCTGTTCGAGGCGCTTTTCATCCTGACCGCCGTCGACGCAGGAACTCGCGTCGGCCGCTTCATGATCCAGGACATGCTGGGTCACGTGTACAAGCCGCTGGGCGACACCGAGTTCCTGCCGGCCAACGTGCTTGCCACGGCGCTGTGCGTCGGCGCCTGGGGCTACTTCCTGTATCAGGGTGTCGTCGATCCGCTCGGCGGGATCAACACGCTGTGGCAGCTCTTCGGCGTCGGCAATCAGATGCTCGCCGGCATCGCGCTGCTTCTCTGCACGAGCATGCTCGTCAAGATGAAGCGCGAGCGCTACGTGTGGGTGACGCTCGTGCCGACGGCTTGGCTGCTCGTGACGACGCTGACGGCGGGCATCCAGAAGATCTTCAGCAGCGATCCGAAGATCGGCTTCATCTCGCTCGCGAACAAGTTCAGCGCGGCGGCGGCGCAGGGCACCGTGCTCGCTCCGGCGAAGTCGGTCGCCGAGATGCAGCGCGTCGCATTCAACAACTATCTCGACGCGGTCGTCTGCAGCGTCTTCGTCGTGCTCGTGCTCGCGATGTGCTGGTACACGTTCGTGATCTGCCGGCAAGCGCTGCGGCAGGCGCAACCGACGGCGCAGGAGATTCCGCCGATGGCTCCGGCGTCGATGGCGGCCGATTAGATATGAGCAAATCGAACGCGGCGGAGCGCCTCGGGGCGCTCCCGCAATCTTCAGACGACAAGCCGGGCGCCTCCCCGGGCGCCCGCCTCGAGGAGATCGCCCGCGCCGTGCGCCAGGGCGCGCGGCAGATCTTCGGGATCCCGGACTACGAGCGCTATCTCGCCCATTGCGCGGAGCATCATCCGGGCGAACCGGTGCTTTCGAAGCGCGAGTTCTTCGCGCGGGCGATCGATCGGAAGTATTGCAAGAGCGGCCCGCGCTGCTGCTGAAGAGATCGACCGCGCGGACTGCAGTTTCTCGCTGCGCCATTGCCAGCTAGACCTTTTGTCGAGTCGCCGAACGCAGCGTCTCTCGCGTACCATCTCTGCGATGGTCGCCGCGTTCCTCGCACGCGTCCGCGCGCTCGCGACTCCGGTTTGCGGGTCGCTCGACTTCGCTCGCAAGCAGGTCGCAACCGCCTTTGCCACAGCCGCCGTTGCCGCAATCTGCTCACTCGCCGGACACGCGCGAGCGTGGGGACCCGAAGGGCATTCTGTCATTGCCGAGATCGCGCAGCGCCGGTTGACTCCGGCCGCCAGCGCCGCCGTTTCGAAGATACTCGGCCGCGGCGTCTCGCTTGCCTCCGTGGCGATGTGGGCCGACGACGTCCGGCCGGGTCGGCCCGAAACGTACAACTGGCACTTCGTCAACATTCCGCTCGAAGATTCGAGCTACGACGCCGCGCTCCATTGCGCAGCGACGCCGAAGGGCGACTGTGTCGTCGCCGAGCTCGAACGGCTCCGCAACGAGCTGCGTTGCGCGCCCACCGACGTTGCGCAAAACCAGGCGCTGCGCTTTGCCGTTCACTTCGTCGCGGATCTCCATCAGCCGATGCACACGCTCCGCGAAAAGCAGGGCGGCAACCAGGTGCTCGTCGCGACCTACATTGCGGGCGCAACGTGCACCGGTCGCTGCACGCCGACACCGACCTCGACGAATCTTCATGCCGTATGGGATACGACGATTCTGAGCAAAGCGGCGTGGGATTGGGGTGCCCTCGTGGAAATCGTCGAGAAGAATCTGCCTCAGTACGTTCAAGGCGCATCGCCGTCGAGCGAGCCGCGAGACTGGGCGATCGAAACGCACGGCGTCGCGAAGTCGGTGTGGGCCGCGACACCGGCGAACGGCGTGATCGACGAGGACTACTATCGAATGGCGCTGCCAGTCGCGCTGCAGCAGCTCGGTCGCGGCGGCGTGCGGCTCGCGGCGTTTCTGAACGACGCCTACGGGAACACGGCGTGCCCGGTGCGGTAAGGCTGCACGTGTGGCCCATCGAACGAAAGCGTGCGCTCGATGCCGAACGCGAAGCAGCGACAGCCATCGAGCTACATCCTGTCGAACCTGCGATATCCGACCGCCTCGGCAACGTGCGGCGCCGCGATCGGATCGTCACCTGCCAGATCCGCGATCGTGCGCGCCACTTTGAGAATGCGGTGATACGCGCGCGCGGAAAGCGAGAGACGCGCCATCGCGCTCGCGAGCAGGGCAGCGCCCGCCGCATCGGGCCGGCAGTTCGCCTCGATCTCGCGCGGTAGAAGTCGCGCGTTCGGCTTGCCCTGGCGCGCGAGCTGTCGACTGCGCGCGGCGGTGACTTCGATTCGCACTTCCGCACTGGTCGCGACTCTCGCTGACGACGACTCGCCCGCGACGAGCGCAACCGCTTCGGACGCGAGTGCCGGAACCTCGGCGCCGAGATCGATCCGGTCGAGCAGGGGTCCCGACACGCGGCCGCGGTAGCGCGCGATCCGGTCGAGCGCGCAGTGGCAGCGCCCGCTCGCGTGTCCCAGCCAGCCGCACGGGCACGGATTCATCGCGGAGACGAACTGAAACTCGGCGGGAAACGTGCTCTGTCGCGCGGCGCGCGAGATGTGAATGACGCCGGATTCGAGCGGTTCGCGCAGCACTTCGAGCACGCGGCGATCCCACTCGGGCAATTCATCGAGAAATAAGACACCGTGGTGCGCGAGCGAGATCTCGCCCGGTCGCGGGTCACCGCCGCCGCCGACCAGCGCGACAGCGCTCGCCGTGTGATGCGGCGCGCGATACGGGCGCACTCCCCACATCGAAGGCGTGAAGCGTCCGGCGAGCGAGGCGATCGACGCGCTTGCGAGCGCTTCTTCGTCGGTGAGCGGTGGCAGGATTCCGGGCAGGCGTTGCGCGAGCATCGACTTGCCGGTTCCTGGCGGGCCGATCATCAGCAGGCTGTGGGCTCCAGCTGCGGCAATCGTCAGCGCTCGCTTCGCGTGCGCCTGCCCGCGCACGTCGGCGAGGTCGGGAACCAGTGTCGCAGCACTCGGCTGCGGCGGCTCGCCGACAACCGCTGTGATCGGCTCGCGACCGGTGAGATGCGCGCACACCGCCA
>DASSGI010000172.1:0-5844 GCA_035857655.1 Casimicrobiaceae bacterium
GAGCATCTCGAACATGCCGCGGCCGGACATCCATGATCGCTCGTTCGTGCGATCCGTTCAGCAAGCGCTCATCGAGGACGGCTACAACGCAGGACCGATCGACGGAATCATCGGGCCGCGCACGTCGGGTGCGCTGCGCGAATTCCAGGATGCCAACGGTCTGCCGGCCACGGGTCGGATCGATTCCGCGACGGTTGCTGCGCTCGGTATCGCGCCGCCGAACGAATCGGCGATCAGCGCGAACGTGGCGCCTTACCGGTCGGCTTCGACGCGATGAGAATTGCATCATCGAGCGCAGCGCGCGGGGTAAGCATGGCTGCGCAAGCATATTGCAAGTAACGCAACGCTGCTGACGTAATCACCGGGGGCAGACGAGCCGCGGGGCGCCTGCCCTCGCTTTGTCTTTCCGTACCGTTTCGTCGAATCGACGGTATCGCGGTAGACTAGCGATCAAGGGCAAGGCACACACCGCAGCGCAGCTTCCCGGTGTGTTTCGGTGCCGAGCCCCATAAGAACAGCAAATCTTGATCTGGATGGTCGGGTCGCAAACCCGCCGCGGGAACGGCTAGCCGTCATGCTCGACATCATCGACCCGACCGAAGTCGGCGGCGCCATTGCGGTTGCGCTGTTCTTCGGAATCGTGGTGTGCCTCGTGTTCGGTCGCCGGCTCGGCCACCGAGCGATCGCCCGCCATGGCACGGCCGCGATGCCGAGCGTCGGCTCGCTCGAGACCGCGGTGTTCGCGCTGATGGGCCTTCTGATCGCATTCACGTTCTCCGGCGCGCTGTCGCGGTTCGACGTCAGGCGCGCGCAGGTCGTCGACGAAGTCAACGCGATCGGCACCGCGTATTACCGCATCGACCTGCTTCCGGCATCGGCGCAGCCGCAGTTGCGCGAGGCGTTTCGGAATTACGTCGACGCCCGCATCGCGACCTACAAGTCGCTGCCCGACGTCGCGGCATCGAAGCGCGCGCTCGCGCGCTCGCAGGAGCTGCAAGCGCAGATCTGGTCGCTGGCAGTGGCGGCCACGCGAATGCCCGAAAGCCAGCCCGGGACGCCGATACTGGTGATGCCCGCGCTCAATCAGATGTTCGACCTGCAGGCCGTGCGCGTCGCGGCGACGCAGATCCATCCCCCGCTGATCATCTTTGCGATGCTAGTCGGCCTCGCGCTCGCGTCGGCGCTGCTCGCCGGCTACCAGACCGCTGGCGAGAAAGGGTACGACTGGGTGCACAAGATCGGGTTCGCCGGCATCGTCGCGTTCACGATCTACGTGATCATCGACATCGAGTACCCGCGTCTCGGATGGGTGCGTCTCGACGCGATCGACGAGCTGATGGTGAACGTTCGCGCCGGCATGAAGTAACATGCGAACGTAGCTCTTCAGGGCTTCCCTATGGATCGGCGCGCGCTGCTCCTGACGGCCTGTGCGAGCGCCCTTGTCGCGCCGTTGGCCGTCTTCGCGGAGACCACCGTCTGGCGCATCGGGCTTCTTTCCGGCGGCCCACGGCCGGCGGACGGCAGCGCTCCTCCGGCGCTGCGCCAGGCGCTCTCGGAGCTCGGCTACGTAGACGGCAAGAACGTGACGTTCGTCGGCCGATGGGCGGATTCGCGGACCGAACGCCTGCCGGGGCTCGCAGCCGAGCTGGTCGCCGAGCGTGTCGATCTGATTCTCACCGCAGGCGCGCCGGCTGCCGATGCCGCAAAAAGCGCCACGCACACGATTCCTGTCGTTTTCGTCGCGCCGGGAGATGCCGCGGAGACAGGGCTCGTCCCGAGTCTTGCACGGCCCGGCGGCAACATGACCGGAATAAGCGATCCGGCGACCGAATTGAGCGCGAAACGCCTTGGGATTCTCAAGGAAGCGTTTCCGCAGGCGAAGCGCGTCGCGGTCATCTGGAACGCCAACGACCGGGCGATGACACTTCGCTACGGCGAGGTCGCGAAGGCCGCCAGAGCACTGAGTGTGGCTGTCGAGCCGCTCGAGGTGCGAAGTGCCGCCGACATCGATGACGTTCTCACCGCGATGAACCGCGAGCGCCCTGACGCCATCTTCGTCGTATCGGACTCGCTGACGAACGTCAATCGGAAGCGAATCCTCGACTTCGCGGCGAAGAACCAGCTTCCGGCAATGTACGAGTTCGGCTACTACGTCAAGGACGGCGGCCTGATGTCGTATGGGCCGAACCTCGACGACATGTGGGCGCGCGCAGCGGTTTACGTCGATAAGATCCTCAAGGGCGCAAAGGCGGGAGAGCTCCCCGTGGAGCAGCCGACGCGCTACTACCTTTTCTTCAACCTTAAGACCGCGAAGACGCTCCACCTTTCGATCCCGCAGCCGCTGCTGCTGCGCGCCGACGAGGTCATTCAGTAGTCGTCAGCGGATCTTCCCGAAGTCGCCGTGCCTGCCCAGGCCGTCCTTGAAGCGGGAGGCACCCGCAACGCCGTCCTTGATCAGTGCTTCGCGGCCGTTGTACCACTCCTGGATCAACGCGTCGCGGACGGGAAGGCCGTGGCTCCTGATCGCCGAGCGTCGATCGGCGCGCACGCAAGACTGCGGGAAGCGCGCGATCTGCTGCGCGAGCTGCTCGGCCTTCGCGCGCGCTTCGCCCTTCGGCGTCAGGTACTCGCATAGCCCGATCTCGAGACATTCCTCGGCGGGCACCTTGCGACCCATGAGGATGATCTCGAGTGCGCGTCCCCGGCCGACGATCCGCGGCAAACGCACCGTGCCGCCGTCGATCAGCGGCACGCCCCAGCGACGACAATAAACGCCGAAGTACGACTCCTTCGCCATCACGCGGAAATCGCACCACAGCCCGAGCTCCATGCCGCCCGCGACGGCGGGCCCTTCGATCGCGGCGATCACCGGCTTGTCGAGCTCGAGCCGCGAAGGTCCCAGCGGCCCGCGCGGAATGTCGCCGCCGTTGCCGCGAGCGCGGGCCGGCGGGATGTCGAGCTCGCCGAGCGGGTATTCGGCGTTGAGCGTGCTGACGTACTTCAAGTCCCACCCGGCGCAGAATGCGCCGCCTGCACCGTAGAACACGGCGACCGCCGCGCTCTCGTCGGCGTCGAATTCCAGGAAGGCAGCCGTCAGCGCGTCGGCGCTCACCGGGTCCATCGCATTGCGAGCCTCGGGCCGGTCGTGGATCACCGTCCAGACTGATCCTTCCTTCTCGATTCTGACTGTCATCGGCAATGGCTCCTTGTCTATACGCAACGATCTCGCGATCATAACCGCTTCGTTCCGAGGCGCTTTCGGGACGCCGCACAGCGGAGGACCCATGCCCAAGCTTCTCGTGATGTACCCGATGCCGACGAACGTGGACGCGTTCGAGCGCGCCTACGCGAAAGAGCACCTTCCGATGGCCGCGCCGATCTTCGCGGCTGCCGGCGCAACGAAGGTGGTGTTCACGAAGCTGTCCGGGTCGCCGCTCGGCAGGCCCGCGTTCCATCGCATCGCCGAGATCCACTTCCCGAGCCAGGAAACGCTGCAGGACTGCGTGGCGTCGCAGGCGGGCCGCGACGCGATCGCCCATGCCCACAAGATCTCCAGTGGCGGCCCGCCGGTGGTTATGATCGGCGATGAGGAAGTTGTGACGTTCTGAGGCGCGGCGCCCGCGTCGAAAGCCCTCGCGCGCTCGGCCGACCGGCGGCAGCGACGTTGCGCCCGGCGGTTCGGGCACCTTCTCGCCTCGGCAGAAACTTGGCCGCATGCTGCGGCGCATTTCGACGGTCGGAATCGGTGTTGTAGCAGATTGCAACAACACCGCTGTCCACCGGCAGCGCCGCTTGCGCGTTCTTGGTACCTGGGGCCAGGGGGTGCCAGGACTCGACATGTCTAGGCGAACGGGAGAGGGTTCTTTCGGGCCGCGACGGCGAGGGGTCGCGCGTGGCGGTAGCTGACACCGCCGGCGGCTCCATCGGCGTAGCGGCCACCGCATCGACGAGCCGATGGCCGTCGTTCGTCGAGTCTTTGCTCGCGGTCGCTGCGATCGCCGTGCTGCTCCCGCTGTTCGATCGCCTCGCGACCAACGATCTCGGGCGCGATGGCCGCTTTGCCGGCGCCGCGATCGCAATCGGTGGTCTGCCGGCTCGGGTCCTGCCCGGCCTTTGCGGAAGCTACGGCGCAGCGGCAGAGCCGCTTGTCCGCGATCGCCTCTGCCGGCGCAGCGCGATCTCGTCCTCGGCCAGCGTGCCGAGCGCGCTGCCGCAGGCGATCGTCAACACGTATGCCGAGATCGGCCGCGCGTTTCAGCGTCCGCTGACCGACGCCGAGCGCCGGCGCACCGACCTGCGGCTCCAGCAGCGCGAGGGGTTGGGCGACCTGCTCGCGCTCGACGGCGCGATCGAAGCCATCGACGCCGAGATCGCGCCCTACGTAGAACGCTATTCGCTCGGCAGCCGCGACACGGGCCAGCCGCTGCCGGTCGCCTGTGCTTACGAGATGGTGAGTGGGAGCCTCGCGCGCACCGACCCGAAGGCGCTCGAGCGCGGCGAAGCCGCACGGGCGAACGCCGTGCTGCTGCTCGGTGCAGCGCTCGACGGGCACGGCGCGACGCCATCGGTTGCGGGAGCGGCGCTCCTTCCAGCGCAGGCGCGCAGCATCGAGCGCGGCTGCGGCACCCTTTCGCTCGGCGACACGCTCTCGCGAGCGGCAGCGACGATGAGCGAAGCGCGCGAAACGCGCCTTCACGCCGCGAAGGACGAGGCGATGCGCGAGCTCCTGCGCACCGCCGGCTTGCAATGGGCGGGATGGATGCTTGCGGGGCTCTTGCTCCTCAAGCTTTCGCGACGGCGCGGATCTGCATTGTCCGGCGTCGCGGTCGCGCTGCTCGTGTGGGCGGTCGCGGCCTGGATCGGACGCGTGCCATGGCCGCTCGGCGCCGACCGCTCGTTCGAACCGGCGCGGCAGGCCGGCACGTTCTTCGAGTTGCCCGCCCCGTACGTTCTGGGTCTCCTCGGTGCGGCGGCGCTCGCACTTCTCGCATCGCTATCCCTGCAGAAGCGCTTGCCGTCGGCGCCGCAAGCGATCGCTTCCCGTATCGGCTACCCCGGTGTCGTCATGGCGACCGGCCTCGGGTGGCTGATGCTGCTCGACCTCTCGGCGAACGGTAATTTCAGCAATCGCTACCTCGCGCTCTATCACCAGGGCCACCTTTGGCTCGGAATGCTCGCGCTCACCGTCGCTGCATTCGTGCGCCAGCCGCTGGGCCGCGGATTGACGTCGCTGCTATCGCTCTTCGACACGGTGGCGCGCGGAGTTCGCCGAAGCCTCGGGTCGATCGCGACAACGGCGGGCGTGATCGCGCTGATCGTCGGCGTCGTTGCCGCCGTCGGCGCGTTGCTGTCGAACATGCCGCAGCTCACCTCCGAGCTCGGACGGCTCTGGCTGATCGTCGGCGCCGCGTGGTTCTTCTTCCTGCGCGGCGACCCGCTCGCGAAACGTCTCGCGGCGAGCGGGACGTCTGTCGTTTCGCTCATCCGGTACGTCTGGCCGCTCGTCTGCGTCGTCGGCGTGCTGATCGGAATCCAGGTGATCACGCACGACATGGGGCCGCTGCTCATCGCGTGCTACGGCGCGGGCGCGTTCGTCGCCGCGTCGATCGCGATGTGGTGGCACGAGCGCACCGACGCGCACTACACGGCGTTTGCGATTGCGATGGCGCTCTTCGTCGCCTGGATTCTCGGGACGACGTTCACCTTGTTCGAGCTCGGGAGCTACGACGACACGACCGCCGCGCGCCTCGAGAATCTCGCCGCGCCGCTTGCATCGGCGAACGATCAGCTCGCGCTCGTCACCTGGTTCCAGCGCGTCGCGCCGCCGGCGGGTTTCGGGATCGG
>DASSGI010000173.1:0-2872 GCA_035857655.1 Casimicrobiaceae bacterium
GCGATCATGATCGTCGGAATGTTAGTGTTGCTCGCCGTGAGGAACGGCACTACCGAATAATCGATCACGCGCAGCGCACTGACACCGCGCACACGGAGCTGCGGATCGACGACGGCGTCCGCGCCGCATCCCATCTTGCACGTCCCCGACGGATGCCAGCAAGTCTGCCCCGTCCGGCGCGCGTAGTCGAGCAGCTCGTCGTCTGTCGCGACCTGCGGGCCCGGACGCGTCTCACGGACGATCAATCGCGCGAGCGCCGGCTGCGACGCGATCTTCCGGGCGAGCTGCAGGACAGTGACGATCATTTCGCGATCGAGCGGGTTGGCGAGGTAGCTGGCGTCGATCTTCGGCGGCTCGTTCGCGTCCCGCGAGCCGACGTGCAGTTCGCCGCGCGAAGCGGGGTACATGAAGTAGCCGCCGATGTGGAATCCCGGGAACGGGTCGATTCCCGTCTTGATGCTCGTCGAGAAGCGGCTCTCCGCGCTGATGAGCGCGCTCTGCAGCCGAATATCGGGATAGAGACTGGAGGCGCGCCCGCGAACGTACGCGAGCGCGGTGAGCGTCGTCGTCGCGAACAGCCCGTCGCGGAAGATCAGGTAGCGCAGCACGGACGCGGCGAGGTTCAGCGGGTTCCGCAGCATGTCGTTGACGGTGACCGCCCGGTTGCACTCGAACGTGATCCGCGGCATCAGGTGGTCCTGCAGATTCCTCCCCACGCCCGGGAGATGCGCAACGACGCCGATCCCTCGCTCTCGCAGCAACGCCGCGTCTCCGATTCCGGACAGCTCGAGGAGTTGCGGCGACCGGATCGCGCCGGCCGCGAGCAGCACCTCGCGCCGCGCTCGGGCTTCCCGCTTCTCCCCTCCGACGACGTAGCTCACGCCGGATGCCCGCGCGCCGTCGACGACGATCCGCGTAGCAAGCGCGTTGGTCACGACACGCAGGTTCGACCGGTGCATCGCCGGTGCGAGATAGCCGACGGCTGCGCTGCAGCGCAGCCCGTTTCGCGTGTTGACCTGCAGCGGCGCCGCGCCGTCGGGGAGATACGCGTTGTAATCGGCGACGCGCGGAAAGCCGGCTTCGCCGCACGCGCTGACGAACGCGTCGGAGATCGGCCCGCCGGCGACCTCAGTAACAGAAATGGGACCTTCGCGCCCACGCACTTTCGGATCGCCGAAGGCGCAGTCCTCGAGCTTCTTGAAGTAGGGCAGCACGTCGGCGTATCCCCATCCGGGGCACCCGGTCGCCGCCCATTCGTCGTACTTCGCAGGATGTCCGCGGACGAACACGAGGCCGTTGACCGAGCTCGAACCGCCCAGGATTCGACCGCTGGGCCAGTAGAGCTTGTTGCCGTGGAGCTCCGCCTGGGGCTCGGTGTTCGCCTTCCAGACGTAGCTCTCGTCGTTCAGCAGCTTGCCGACGCCGAGCGGAACGTGCACCCACAGCCGGCGGTCGCTGCCGCCGGCTTCCAGCAGCAGCACGCTGTGCCTGCCGCTCTCGGTCAAGCGAGCGGCAAGCGTACAGCCGGCCGAGCCGGCTCCGACGATCACGTAGTCGTAGACCTCCGGCGAGGGTCCGCCGTCGGAGGGACTCACCATTTCGTGCAATTCAGTCGATTTGCAGCACGACCTTGCCGATCGTGTGCCCGTCCTCGACGAGCTGATGCGCCGCTGCCGCTTCCTTGAGCGGCAGCACCTTGCTCACCTCGACCTTGAGCTTGCCCTCGTCGAACAACAGCGCGCCGCGTTCGAGGATGCGGGTCTGCGCGCACCGCAGATCGTGATTCGCGAAGAAGAGCGGCATCGTCATCTGCACGTAGCCGACGATGATGTTCCGCAGTCTTGCCTTGTTGATCTGCGGCATCTCGCACGCCGTCGATAACAGAGTCGCCAATCTGCCGTAGACGCGCACCGCGCCGAATGATTGGCAGAATGCCGGTCCGCCCACGGTGTCGAAGACGACGTCGGCGCCTTTGCCGTTCGTCCATGCGAGCGTCTGCTCGACGAAGTCGCTCGTCTTGTAGTCGATCGCGCGCTCGGCGCCCAAGCGTTCGACGAAGCGCGCCTTCTCTGCGCCGCTCACCGTCGCCGCGACACGCGCGCCGAGGTGCCGCGCAAGTTGAATCGCGATGTGGCCGACCCCGCCCGCGCCGGCGTGGACGAGCACCGTCTCGCCTTCCTTGAGCCCGACTCGGTCGACGAGCGCTTCCCATGCGGTGATCAGCACGAGTGGAACCGCTGCCGCTTCGACCATCGAGAGCTTGGCGGGCTTGCGCGCCGCGTAGTCCTCGCGGACGACCGTGTACTCGGCGTAGTTGCCCGGACCGGAGCCGAGCCCGTTGTTGAAGAAGTACACGTCATCGCCGGGCTTGAAGCGGCGCACTGCCGGTCCGACTGCCTCGACCGTCCCGGCGCCGTCGCAGCCGAGCACCGATGGAAGTTCGTTCGGATAGAACGCGTTCATCTTGCGCACCTTGGTGTCGAGCGGGTTGATGCCGGCAGCGCGCAGCCGCACCAGAAGATCGTTCGGTCCCGCCTTCGGCGTCGGAATGTCGGCCGCCTTCAGCACTTCCGGGCCGCCCGCCGCGGACATCAGCATTGCTTTCATGACTTCTCCTCGGTTGACCTCTCTGGCGACAGCGGCGCACCGCCCCTGTCAAAACATCCGCTAGTGCAGAGGCCGCGCGCTTCCCGCCGCATGGACCGCTCTGGAGCTCGATGCGGCATGCAGCATCTCGCGGACCTCGCGCGCGATCTTCGCATTCTCCTCGCTGTCGACGTCGCGCGGCCGCCGCGCGTTGACTGCGATGATCTCGACGATGCGGCCCGGACGCGGCGACATCACGACGATCCGGTCGGCGAGCTTGATTGCC
>DASSGI010000174.1:0-5746 GCA_035857655.1 Casimicrobiaceae bacterium
TCGGCAACCATCGTGCGGCCGCGGTTGTCCATCTGCCACGACTGTGCGGCGCCCTTGCCGATCACCTCCAGCGCGCGCTCGACATCGAGCCCGGCCTTCTGCGCGAACGCGATTCCTTCGGCGAGCGCCTGCACGAGACCGGCGATGCATATCTGATTGAACATCTTCGTGAGCTGGCCGCTGCCGGGGCCGCCCATCAGCGTGACGGCGCGACCGTAGTTGCGCAGCACGGGTTCGACCGTGGCGAACGCATCGGCGTCGCCGCCGACCATGATCGTCAGCTTTCCGTTCTCCGCGCCCGCCTGTCCGCCCGAAACCGGCGCGTCGAGAAACGCGACGCCCTTCGCTTTCGCTTTCGCGTGGATCTCGCGCGCGATCTCGGCCGACGCCGTCGTGTGATCGACGAGGATCGCGCCCTCGCGCATCGTCGAGAGCGCGCCGTCGGGTCCGAGCGCAACGGACCGGACGTCGTGATCGTTGCCGACGCACATCATCACGATTTCCGCGCTTTCCGCGGCGGCGGCTGGCGTCCGCGCGCTTGCGCCGCCGTATTGCTCGACCCATCCGCGCGCCTTGTCGGCGGTGCGGTTGCAGACGGTGACGGCGAGGCCTGCACGGGCGAGGTGTCCGGCCATCGGATGGCCCATGACGCCGAGGCCGAGAAATGCGACGCGGGGGGTTGTGCTCATGGCGATCCTGCTTCTAACGGAGTGGATACGAGCTCATCGTGATTCGACCGCCGCCTGTTTCTCCGCGGCGAGACGTGCGCGCGCAGCGGCGACCGCGTCGCGCACCTGCGCGGGAGCCGTTCCGCCCGGATGATTTCGGCTCGCGACGGATCCCTCGAGCGTGAGCGCGGCGTACACGTCGTCGCCAATCTCGGCCGAAAACGCTTTGAGCTCGTCGAGGGAGAGGTCGGCGAGCTCGCTGCCACGCTCGTCGGCGCGGCGTACCGCGCGCGCGACCGCTTCGTGCGCATCGCGAAACGGAACGCCTTTGCGCACCAGGTAATCGGCGAGATCGGTGGCGGTCGCGTAACCCTCGGCGGCCGCAGCGCGCATCCGCCCGGCATCGACGGTGATGCCGGTTGCGACGAGGTCGGCGACGATTGCGAGCGTATCGGCGAGCGTGTCGACGATGTCGAAGAGCGGTTCCTTGTCTTCCTGGTTGTCGCGGTTGTAGGCGAGCGGCTGTCCCTTCATCAGCGTGAGCAGCGCGACCAGGTGCCCGGTCACGCGGCCGCTCTTGCCGCGCGCGAGCTCGGCGACGTCGGGGTTCTTCTTCTGCGGCATGATCGACGATCCGGTGCAGAACCGATCCGCGAGGGAGACGAACGCGAAACGCGGATTCGTCCACCAGACGAGCTCCTCAGCGAAGCGCGAAACGTGGGTCATCGCGATCGCGGCCGCCGCGGCGAATTCGATCGCGAAATCGCGATCGGAAACCGCGTCGAGCGAATTCTCGCAGAGGCCGTCGAATCCGAGCTCGCTCGCGACGCGCGCACGGTCGATCGGAAAGCTCGTCCCTGCGAGCGCGGCGCTGCCGAGCGGAAGGCGATTGACGCGAAGCCGGACGTCGCGCAGGCGCGCCGCGTCGCGCGCGAACATCGCCTCGTAGGCGAGCAGGTGGTGACCGAACGTGACGGGCTGCGCGACCTGCACGTGCGTGTAACCGGGCATGATTGTGGCGGCGTGCTGCTCGGCGAGCCCGATGAAAGCGAGCCTGAGCGTCGCGAGCATTTCGACGAGCGCGTCGATCTCGCCGCGCAGCCACAGCCGCATGTCGGTCGCGACCTGGTCGTTGCGCGAGCGTCCGGTGTGCAAGCGCTTGCCGGCGTCGCCGACGAGCGCGGTGAGGCGCTTTTCGATGTTGAAGTGAACGTCCTCGAGGTCGCTCGACCATGGGAACCCGCCGCGCGCGATCTCGCCGCGTATCGTTTGCATCCCTCGTTCGATTGCGTCGAGATCGTCGGCGCCGAGCGCGCCGACCGCCCGGAGCATCCGCGCGTGGGCGAGCGATCCGGCGATATCCGCCTCGGCGAGCCGACGATCGAACTCGACCGACGACGTATAGCGCTTGACCCGATCGGACACGGGTTCGCTGAAGCGCCCCGACCAGCCGGTGGCGGGAGCGTCAGGTTTCTTGGATGCCGTCATGCCAACGAGGGAATCGGATGTCCTGCTCGCGGAGCGGATAGTGCAAAAATCCCGACACTTCTCGATCGGAGCGGCGGGAAATCAGCGTTAGCGCGCGGTTCGGCTTGCCTCGCCGTCGGGGCTTGCCGACAATATCGGTGGTGCGCTCGCGCGGAACTCGATCCGGCGCATCACCCCGGCACGATGCTTGCATGCCGGGTTCGACATGCGGTCGATTATAGGGTAAATCGCCATCGCTCCCGCGCTGCCGGACCTTCGTAACCTCGGCACGATCCTGCGCATCGTGCTCGCCGTGAACGCGCTCGCCGCGGTCGCGGCGCTCGTGCGCGACCCGCACCTCGAGCTCTGGATCGAGCACTGGCTGCCGATGATGGCTTTCGTCGAGCCCCACCTGATCATCGAGCTCACGCTGCTGTACGCGCTCGCTCCGTGGATTGCGCGGTTGAGCTACCCGACAGGCGTCTTTGCTGTCGGCGCGCTGACCGTCGCCATCGGCATCGGGGTCCACGTGCTGCTCGGACGGGACCTGCCGCAGCCGCCGCGGGCGCTTGCGAGCTACCTCGTGCTCACGCTGATCGTCTTCGGCGCGCTTGTCGGCTATTTCGCGCTCCGCGCGAAGGCGCTCTCGCCGGCGATCACCGAATCGCGGCTGCAGGCGCTGCAGGCGCGGATCCGTCCGCATTTCCTGTTCAACAGCATCAACGCCGTGCTGTCGCTCGTCCGCAACGATCCGAAGCAGGCCGAGAGCGCTCTTCTCGACATGGCGGACCTCTTTCGCGTGCTGATGCGCGACAACCGCGAGCTCGTCCCGCTCAACGACGAGATCGCGCTTTGCCAGCAGTACCTCGCGCTCGAGAAGCTCCGCCTCGGCGATCGACTGCAGGTCGATTGGCACCTGAACAGCATGCCGAGCGACGCGCTCGTTCCGCCGCTGCTGCTGCAGCCGCTGCTCGAGAACGCCGTGTACCACGGCATCGAGCCGTCGAGCACACCCGGCGTCATCTCGATCAACATCTTCTATCGCGGCGGGGAGGTGCACGCGATCCTGCGCAATCCCTATCAGTCGGACGGCGGCAATCACCACGCCGGCAACAAGATGGCGCTCGGCAACATCCGTGAGCGGCTGACGCTCCACTTCGACGCCGAGGCTTCTCTCGAGTCGCGCGTTCGCGACGCGACGTACGAAGTCCATATCCAGATGCCGTACCGTTCGCTGCGCGACGTGCGCAAGGCTGAAGCAGAAACGCCGGTGCGCGGCGAGCGCGCAAACGGCGAGCGCCGCGGCGTCGACACGCGCGCAGCGAGCGAAGGTCCGCGCACGGTCGCCGGCGGAAACGCGGGAGCGTCGCGTGGCTGACGCGCCGCTTCGCGTGCTGATCGTCGACGACGAAGCACCCGCGCGGCGCCGGCTGCGCGAGCTCCTCGACGACTGCGCCGCGGCGTTGCCGCTTGCGATCGTCGGCGAAGCGGCCAACGGACGCGAGGCGCTCGATCTGCTGCACACGGTCAGCGCCGACCTGCTGCTCGTCGACATCAACATGCCCGAGATGGGCGGGATCGAGCTCGCGCGCCACGTGCTGAAGCTGCCGCAGCCGCCGCTGGTGATCTTCACCACCGCGCACGACGAGCACGCGCTGCAGGCCTTCGAGGTGAGCGCCGTCGACTACCTGATGAAGCCGGTTCGCGTGCAGCGGCTCGTCGCCGCGCTGCAGAAGGTCCCGAGGTTGAAGCCGATCTCCGCGACGCGGCTCGATCAGCTGCAGTCGACCGCGCGCCGCTTCCTTTCGGTCACCGAGCGCTCGCGCGTCGTGCTCGTTCCCGTCGAGGACATCGTCTACCTCAAGGCCGAGCTCAAGTACATCACGATACGCACCGCGCAACGCGAATATCTGCTCGAGGAATCGCTGACCAAGCTCGAGGAGGAATTCGGATCGCGCTTCGTGCGCGTGCACCGCAACTGCCTCGTCGCCCGCGATTTCATTCGCGGGTTTGAGCGCCGCGTCGGCGACGAGGGCGACGCGCATTGGGAAGTCCTGCTCCAGGATGTCCCGGAATCCCTGCCGGTATCGCGCCGCCAGCAGTCGATCGTTCGCGAGATCGGCCGCGAGACCAAGCGCGGCGGCGAAGGGCTCGACGAGTGATCCCGCCCGCGACGCGGAGGGCGCTTCAACGCTAGACTTCGCGCCGGCCAGAACAACAGAGGACCAGGCATGTCCCGACGTACGCTGATTTGCGGTTCGCTCGCCTACGACACCATCATGGTGTTCCCCGACCGCTTCGCCCGCCACATCCTGCCCGGAGACACGCGCGTGCTCTCCGTGTCGTTCCAGATCGCCGAGATGCGCCGCGAGTGGGGCGGCTGCGCCGGCAACATCGGCTACAACCTGCAGGCGCTCGGCGGCGAGCCCGTCGTGATGGCGACGCTCGGCGACGACGGCGGCGCTTATCGCGAGCGGATCGCTGCGCTCGGGATGCCGTGCGAGGGCGTTCGCTCGGTCGCGGGAACGTTCACCGCTCAGGCGTTCATCATCACCGACCTCGACGACAACCAGATCACCGCATTTCACCCCGGCGCGATGAACTCCTCGCACCAGAACCGCGTCGGCGACGTCGCGGACGTCGCGCTCGGCATCGTTGCTCCGGACGGCCGCGACGGGATGCGCACGCACGTCGAGCAGTTCGCGGCGGCGCGGATTCCGTTCGTGTTCGATCCGGGACAGGGGCTGCCCTTGTTCTCCGGCGCGGAGCTCGCCGAGATGATCGACGCTGCGAGCTTCGTTGCAGTCAACGACTATGAGGGGCGTTTGCTTGCCGAGCGCACCGGGCTTTCGCTCGAAGCGATCGCAGCGCGCGTCGACGCATTGATCGTCACGCTGGGCGGCGAGGGGTCGCGCATTCATGCTGCAGGACGCACGATCGATCTCCCTGCGGTGAAGGCCTCGACGCTCGTCGATCCCACCGGGTGCGGAGACGCGTATCGCGCCGGCCTTCTCTACGGAATCGCTCACGGCTGGGAATGGGAACGCACCGGGCGCCTCGCTGCGACGCTCGGTTCGATCAAGATCGCGAGCCGCGGCGGCCAGAACCATCGGATCGACCGCGATATCGTCGGCGAGCGATTTCACGCGGCTTTCGGAAGCTACCCGTGGTGACGGAATCGTCGGCGGCCGCGCTCCTCCCCTACTCTCATCCGACGCCGGCATGGGCGCGAATCACGCGCTTCTGTCGCGTCCTCGCGCACATCGCCGGCGGCCTCGCGACGACGGTATTCGTCTTCCCGTGGATCGGGCCGTCGCGCAAGCGCGCGCTGATCCGCAGGTGGTCGCGCCAGCTGCTGCAGATGCTCAGCGTCAGGCGGCGCGTGACGTGGCAACACGAGGGCGGGATGCGCGGTCACGTGCTGATCGTCGCCAACCACATCTCCTGGCTCGACATCTTCGTGCTCAACTCCCAGCAGCCGGTGCGGTTCATCGCGAAGGCCGAGCTCGCTCGCCTTCCGGTGATCGGGCACCTCTGCGCCAACGCAGGCACATTGTTCATCGAGCGCGAGCGGCGCCGCGACACCCACGCGGTGAACGGCCAGACGGTCG
>DASSGI010000175.1:0-18908 GCA_035857655.1 Casimicrobiaceae bacterium
GCATAGTAAAGAACCGGAATCACGACCAGGGTCAACAGGGTCGAAACGAGGATTCCAAAGATGAGCGAGATCGCCAATCCGTTGAATATCGGATCATCAAGGATGAACAGCGCTCCGAGCATTGCCGCCAATCCGGTCAACGCGATGGGTTTGGCGCGGGCCACCGCCGATTGCACGACGGCCTGCTCGAACGGCACGCCGCGAGCCAGTTGGAGGTTGACGAAGTCGACCAGCAGAATGGAGTTGCGGACGATGATTCCGGCGAGCGCGATCATGCCGATCAGCGATGTGGCGGTGAACTGCGCACCGAGAAGCGCATGCCCCGGCATAACACCGACGATGGTGAGCGGGATGGGCGCCATGATGACCAGTGGCGTGACGTACGCGCCGAACTCGGCAACGACGAGTAGATAGATGAGCACGAGTCCCACAGCGTACGCGGCACCCATGTCGCGGAAGGTCTCGTAGGTCACCTGCCATTCGCCATCCCATTTGAGCGCGAACTGGCGATAAGGGTCGCCGGGCTGCGCGATCCAGTATTCGCCGAGGCGTCCGCCCTGCGTGAGTTGCACGCCGGCCAACCGATCTCGCGCGGCGAACATGCCGTAGAGCGGACTGTCCGGACCTCCGGCAACGTCGCCCACGACGTAGGTCACCGGCAGGAGGTCCTTGTGATAGATCGTTCGGTCGCGCTCGGTCGGATTGGAACGGACGACCTCCGAAAGCGCAACGAGCGAGCCTTCATGCGAGCGCGCCTGCATTGCGAGCAACGTGTCGAGCTTTCCTTGCCGTTCCGGCGGGAGGGTAAGTTGCACCGGCACGCCGTATTTCGCCTGTCCGTCGCGCATGATGACCACGTCCTCGCCCGCGAGCGCGACGCGCATCGTGGCCACGACATCGGCCTGGGGAACGGCCAGCGAAGCGGCGCGCGTTTGATCCACGCGCACGGCGATCTTCGGCGCCGCATCCTCGACCGAATCGTCAATGTCGACTATCCGCGGCGTGCGGGCGAACTCTGCCCGGATGCGCTCGCCCACCGCGTTTCGCCCGGCTTCGTCGGGTCCGTAGACTTCTGCCACCAGAGGCGCCAGTACGGGAGGTCCGGGCGGCACTTCGACCACCTTCACCCTGGCGCCGTGCGCTTCCGCGATGCGTGCGAGCTCGGGCCGCACTGCGAGTGCAATTTCGTGGCTCGTTCGCGCTCGCTCGTGCTTGCCGACGAGATTCACCTGCAGATCGCCATTCTCGGGTGCCTGGCGCAAATAGTACTGACGCACGAGCCCGTTGAAGTTTATCGGCGTCGCCGTGCCGGCGTAGCCCTCGAAATCGACCACCTCGGGGATCGTTGCCAGGTACGCCCCCATCTCGTGGAGCAGCGAAGCCGTCTTCTCGACTGGCGTTCCCGCAGGCATGTCGACGACTAGCTGGAATTCCGACTTGTTGTCGAACGGCAACATCTTGAGCACCACCCATTGCATCGCTGCAAGCCAGATCGACAACGCGATCGCGCCGATGATGCCGAGGAGCAGGACCCAGCGATTGCGCGCTCCGCGCCGCTGATCGAGAAACGGCGCCAGCAGTCGCGGGAAAAGAGAGCCCAGCAGCGCGTCGATCCGCGGTTGCCGCGAGGGCAAGGCGGAATGGCCATTCGCGAGGCGCAGTGCGAGCCACGGCGTCACGATGAATGCAATCGCAAGCGAGATGAGCATGCCCATGCTCGCGTTGATCGGGATGGGACTCATATACGGGCCTATGAGTCCGGAGATGAACGCCATCGGCAGCAGCACGGCGATGACCGTCAGAGTGGCGAGGATTGTCGGCCCTCCCACTTCGTCGACTGCTCTCGGGATCAGCGTGCGAAGCGGTGCGGTTGGCTCGAGCATACGATGGCGGTGGATGTTCTCGACGACGACGATCGCATCGTCCACCAAGATTCCGATCGAGAATATCAGCGCGAACAACGACACGCGGTTGAGCGTGAAGCCCCATGCCCACGAGGCGAAGAGAGTTGCCGAGAGCGTGAGGATCACTGCCATGCCGACAATCGCCGCCTCGCGACGCCCGATGGCGAAGAACACCAGAGCCCCGACGGAAATCGCCGCGAAGATGAGTTTCTGAATCAGCTGCATCGCCTTCTCGTTGGCCGTCTCGCCGTAATTGCGTGTCACCGTGACCTCGACTCCCACGGGAATCACCGCGTTCTTCAGCTCTTCCACGCGTTGCAGAAGCCGATCCGCGACCAGGACTGCGTTCTCGTGGGGTTTCTTGGTGACTGCAATAGTGACGGCCGGAAACTCGCCGCTCGACTCGATTCCCTTGGTCTTCGCGGCCGGCCCGGTACCGAGCCAGGCGTAGTGCGCCGGCTGTGGCGGCCCGTCGACGATGCGCGCGACGTCCGCGAGGTACACGGGACTGCCGTCCGCCACACCAACCACCAATTCGCGTACGTCCTCGGCACTGGCGAGAAACTCTCCGGTCTCGACGTCGACAAGGCGGTTGTCGGAATTGAGCGAGCCCGACGGCATCGCACTGTTCGCAGTGGTGAGGGCCCGGCGGATGTCCGCGACCGTCAGCTTGAAAGCGGCGAGACGATCGGGCTCGAGCAGCACTCGTATCGCACGCCCGGGGCCGCCGACGGTGTTCACTTCGCGCGTTCCCTTCACACGCTTGAGCTCGACTTCCAGCGCGTGCGCCACGCGCTCGAGATCGAACGCGCCGCGCTCGGTGTCCGCCGTCCACAGCGTGAGGGTAACGATGGGCACGTCGTCGATGCCCTTGGGCTTGACCAGCGGCTCTCCCACGCCGAGTTGTTTGGGGAGCCAGTCGCGATTCGCATTGATGGTGTCGTGGAGTCGCACCAGCGCTTCGGTTCGAGGCACGCCGACCTTGAACTGAGCGGTCACGACTGCCAGGCCAGGTTTGGAGACCGAGAATACGTGCTCGAGGCCGTGGATCTGACCGATCACCTGTTCGGCCGGAGTCGCCACCAGTGTCTCCACGTCCTTGGCCGATGCGCCGGGGAACGGTATCAGCACATCCGCCATGGTGACATTGATCTGCGGCTCCTCTTCGCGCGGCGTGACGATGACCGCGAATGCGCCCAGGAGTAGAGCTGCCAATGCGATCAACGGCGTGAGCCGCGATTCGAGGAAGAACTGCGCGATGCGGCCGGACAAGCCCATGCGATGGGATGCCGATGCGTCTTGACGCTGAACGCCCGCTACTGTCATGACGAACGAATGGCCAGGCGTCGGCTTGCCTCGATGCCGGCGCGCACCGGCTCGAGCGACACGCGCTCGCCCGCTTCAAGCCCGGCCAGCACTTCAACCAACCCATCGCCGGCCGGCTCGCCGAGACGCACTTGCCGCAGCCGCGCGGCGCCGGTCAGGTCGAGAACGTACACGGCTGTCACTTCGCTACGTCGCAAGACCGCTGACACCGGAATTGCCAGCGCGTGTGTTCTTCCGGTCACGAATTGGGCGCGTGCGTATTGCCCGGGAAGGAGTCCCGCCGATTCGGGCAAGGCGAGACGAACGCGTGTCGTGTGAGCGCGCGTGTCGGCGATCGGGACCACGATCGCACCGCGCGAAAGGAGCGTTCGAGAGAGAGTCGGAATCTCCACTGTGACCGGCGCGTCCAGCCGTGCCTGCGCGAGCACCGCCTGCGGCAGCGTCGCCGTGACGCGCAACTCGCGCGGATCGAACAGCGTCAAGAGCGCCTTTCCGGGCGTAGCCATGTCGCCCACCTCGACCTCGGTTGAGGCCACCACGCCAGCATAGGGAGCGGTGATCGTCGTGTAGGTCTTCGACGTCGCGGCCTGACCCGCATTGGCGACCGCCGCAGACGTTTGCTCCTGCGCGGCAACGTATTCGGTTTCTGCCTGGTCGAATGCAGCCTGGCTGATGAACTTCTGTGCAAAGAGCTGCCTGCTGCGCTCGTACTTCGCTCTCGCGTTGGCGAGATTGGCGCGCGCTTCGCGCACCTGACTCTGGCTCGCTGCTTCCGCCTGCGCCGCGCTGCGCGGGTCGATCTGCACCAAAACCTGACCGGCCCTCACGGCGTCGCCAGCCCTGACGTTGAGTGCCACGATGCGCCCAACCACCTGTGCTGCGAGCGTGGACTGGCGCACGGCTTCGACCACCCCTTCGGCAGCCGCGATCCGACTGACGTCCTTGTACTCGGCAATCGCGCTCGACGCGGGGAGCGATGACTCACTCGATTGAGCGAACGCCGGCGCGGCGCGATCGGTGTGCTGCTCCCACTGCAGAGCATTCGCGACGGTCCAGTCACCGATCCGCTGGCCGTGAGCGAGCCCCTTGCGGACAGCGTCGCGGAAGTGGAAGCCGATGAACACGCGCGAGTCGCCATTTTCGGCTGCCGCTTCGCTGAAGCTGCGGAACTTCCGCCGCACGGCGTTCGCATCGGTGCAGGTGCTTCCTGCGGGGAGCGTGAAGCTGCAGGCGTCGAACGCGATGTTGTCGCGCCCGAAGACGCGCTTCATCACCTGCGCGGCGGCTGCTCCCTCGAGCGCGTGCGCCGACTCGTAGTCCGGCACCGGTGGCGTCGGGCGCAGCGACATCCATCCGGCGTCGGCGATCGTTCGCGGATTGCCGTCGGCGCCGGCTTCGCGGATCGCAGTCACCGGGCGCCAGAACCGGTAGTGGAACTTCGTCGCCCAGCTCGCGACGTAGCCGTCGGCCTGCGCAACGTTCAGCAGAGCGAACAGCCGCGCGTTCTGCCACATGTCCAGACGCTGGCTCGCGCTGACCGTGCGCGCGATGCGATTCCACGCGTGGGGCGAGCTTTCCATCCAGAACAGCGCGATTTCCGTCTGTTCGCGGTTGCGTGCGCTCGGCGCGCTGACGCCGTCGCTGCCGAGGCGGCGGACTTCTTCGAGATCTGCCGCGTACTTGCGGCATTCGGCCGCCGCGTGCTGGCCGGCGTCGCAGCGAACGGCCAGTGGCGGTCCCGGCCGGAACTGAGCCGCGTTGCGCAGCGCGAACGGCTTGACGTGCGCCCACGCGGCACCGAATGCGACCGGCGGCGAGCCGGGCGTGAAACGCCATTCGCCAGGCGCGGCGCCTTGCGCGAAGCCGGGGTCGATCATCGGCGCGGTGGACCCGTCGTTGGCGCGCCGCGCGACGATTGCAGCGGCCGCCGCCTTGCCGAGCGCGATGCCCCGTGTCTTGCTTGCGCCTTCTGGAATCGCGGCGAGCGCGTTGCCGTAGTCGCTTTCGACGCGTGCGACACCGGCGCTGACGCATTCCGCCGGGACGCCGGTCAACGGGATCTGGCTGACGAGCACGTCGTGCGCCGCGGCGGCGACCGCGGCGTCGGCCGACGCGTCGGGGCCTGCAATCGCATCGTAGGCGTATGGATGCGAATGTCGCTGGATGGCATTGACCGCGTCATGCGCCGCCAGGTGAACCATCGCATACAGCCGCGATTCATGCAGCGGATCGCCGTCGGGCGCGAGGCACGCGGCCACCGCGCCAGCGCCGGCGTTTGCATTCCAGTCGGTGATCGCGTCAGCATGGGCTGCGGGTGTCGCTGTAAAGAGCAGCAATGCGGCGGCGAGGGTGCTTGCGCTTGCCCTGACGATCCGCAGAGAGGGACTGTCTTGCCTGTGTCTCGCTCGAGCACGCGCCGGAACGGTCGTATCGACTGCTTCACAGGAGGTGGTCATCCTTGCTTCCTTTCGGTTCGCCAAGTGAGAATTGCCCGCGACAGCGCCGGAAATCATCAGCGCCGCGACCGGTGCTAGTATCGATTCGCATGCTGTCGCGCGTCCTAGCAGGGACGCCGCGCCTGCTGTCCGAAACTCCATGGATGCACTGTCCGACGTCCTCAAGTCGGTTCGCCTCGAAGGCGCGCTGTACCTGAATGCCGAGTTCACGGCGCCGTGGTGCCTGCGCGGCCGCTACGGGAGGACAAGCGTGCGCGAGCGTCTCGCGGGAGCGGAGCACGTCGTGTTCTTCCATTTCGTCACCGAAGGTCGTTGCAAAGTGCGTCTGGCTGACAGCACCGAGGTGGTCGATGTCGAGGCCGGCGACGTCGTGCTGTTTCCGCGCGACGACCGGCACCTGCTGGGCAGCGACCTCCACCTTGCGCCGCTCGATTCCGAAAACCTGGACGAGCGTTCATCGCCCGCTCCCGACGTGATTCAGGTGCGTCATGGCGGCGGCGGTGCGGTCACACGTTTCGTGTGCAGTTATCTCGCGTGCAGCCGCAGCCTGGTGCGGCCGCTGCTCGAAGCGCTGCCGCGGCTCGTGCGGATTCCGATCGGCGACGTCCAATCCGACTTCATCCATTCGCTGCTGCAGGAAGGCGTCCGCGAGTCGTGGACGTCGCGGGCCGGCAGCGAGTCGATGCGGGCCAAAGTCGCCGAGTTGCTGTTCACCGAGGCGTTGCGGCGCTACATGGAGGGCCTGCCGCCCGGCGGCAATGGCTGGCTCGCCAGCATGCGCGATCCGCAGGTCGGACGCGCGCTCGCGCTGCTGCATGGCGATCCCGGCAAGGCGTGGACCGTCGATGCGCTCGCCAACGGCGTCGCACTGTCGCGCTCGGCCTTAGCCGAGCGCTTCACGACACTGGTGGGCGAATCGCCGATCCGCTATCTGCAGCGGTGGCGGCTCGCGCTGGCGGCACAGGCGTTGCGCTCGAGCCGCGACGCGGTGGCGCGCATCGCGGAGCGGAGCGGCTATGAATCGGAAACCGCGTTCAGCCGCGCGTTCCGGCGCGAATTCGGCGTGGCGCCAGCGGGCTGGCGAAAACCGTAATCAGGCGCGCGCCGAGCGCGCTCTCGAGCACGAGCGCCGCCGACTTATCCCGCGCGCAACCGATCGCGCAGCGTCTTCTTCTGTACCTTGCCGGTCGCTGTCTTCGGCAACGAACCGAAGACCACGCGCTTCGGCGCCTTGAACCGCGCGAGCCGCGCGCGCACGTGCTCGATCAGCTCGGCGTCGCTTGCGCTCGCGCCGTCCTTGAGCGTAACGAACGCGACGGGCACCTCGCCCCACTTCTCGTCGGGCGCGGCGACGACCGCAACCTCGAGGACCGCAGCGTGCGTCGCAAGCGCCTCCTCGACTTCGATCGACGAAATGTTCTCGCCGCCGGAGATGATGATGTCCTTCGCGCGGTCGCGCAGCGCGACATAGCCGTCGGCGCACATGACGCCGAGGTCGCCGGTGCGGAACCACCCGTCGGGGGCGGCTTTGCGCGTCGCCTCTTCGTCGTTGTAGTAGCCGAGCATCACGTTGTTGCCGCGGATCGCGATCTCGCCCATCGTCTCGCCGTCGGCGGGCACGTCGGCGCCGCCGGCGTCGACGACGCGCACGCGCTGGCTTATGACGTTGCCGACGCCCTGCCGCGCCTTGAGCTTCGCCTGCTCGGCGATCGGCAGCAGGTTCCATTCGCTGCGCCACTCGCACAGCGCGACGGGACCGAACGTCTCGGTCAATCCGTAGAGATGCGTGATGTCCATGTCGAGCTGCGCGAGCCGCTCGAGGAGTGCCGGCGTCGGCGGCGCACCCCCGGTCGCGATTTGCACCCTGCGCGGCGCCTTGCCCGCATCCGCATGCCAGATCGTCATCGTCAGCACCGTCGGCGCCGCGCAAAAGTGGCTGACGCCGGATTCGCGCATGTGGCGCCAGATCTCTGCTGCGTCGACTCTCGGGAGACACAGATGCACGCCGCCCATCGCCGTGACGCCCCACGGGAAGCACCACCCGTTGCAGTGGAACATCGGCAGCGTCCACAGGTAGACCGAATCGCTCGAAAGGCCCATGTGCAGCGCCATCGCGAGCGCCTGCAGGTACGCGCCTCGATGGTGGTACATCACGCCCTTCGGTCGGGCCGTCGTGCCGCTCGTGTAATTGAGCGCGAGAAGCGAGCGTTCGTCGGCGATGGGGTGGTAATGCGGCGTGGCTGCCGAGATCAGCGATTCGAGCTGATCGGCGTCGCCGCCGACGCGCACGAGTCGAAGCTTCGCGCCGACCGTTTCGGCAACCTCGCCGGCGGCTGCCGCAAACTCGTGATCGTAGACGAGCAGCGTCGCGCCGGCGTGCTCGACGATGTAGGCGATGTCGGCCGGCGTAATCCGCGTGTTGAGCGCAAGCAGGATGGCACCGGCGAACGGCACCGCATAGTGCGCGGCGAGCATCACATGGGTGTTGCCGGCGAGCACGGCGACGCGGTCTCCCGGCCCCACGCCGAGAGACCTCAATGCTCCGGCGAACTTGAGCGCACGGTCGTAAAACACGCCGTACGTGAAGCGAACTTCACCCTGGACTACGCCGATGCGATCACCGAAGACGTCCGCAGCCCGCCGCAGGTACGCGGTCGGCGTCAGAGGTTCGTCGTTGAAACGCAGTTGCATCGCCTCGTCCCGATCGTGCGATCATAGCAAAATGGATTTCGCGCTCACTCCCGATCTCGCCGAGCTTCGCGACCGAACGCACGCGTTCATCCGCGATGAAATCCTTCCGCTCGAGGGCGATCCGCGCGAGAGCGCGCACGGTCCGACGGAAGAGCTCCGTGCGGAGCTGGTCGCCCGGGCCCGGCGCGCCAGCTTGCTGACGCCGCATGCATCGCGCGAGATGGGCGGCCTCGGCTTGAGCCAAGTCGCGAAGGCCGTCGTCTTCGAGGAGGCGGGTTACTCGCGGCTGGGTCCCGTCGCGCTCAACGTTCATGCGCCCGACGAGGGCAACATCCATCTGCTCGAGGCGGTTGCCACGCCTGCGCAGAAGGAGCGCTGGCTCAGGCCGCTCGTCGCCGGCCGCACGCGATCGTGTTTTGCGATGACCGAGCCCGCGCCCGGCGCGGGCGCCGACCCGTCGATGCTCAAGACGACTGCGAGCCGCGACGGGGATCATTATGTGATCAACGGCACGAAGTGGTTCATCACCGGCGCGACCGGCGCAGCGTTCACCATTGTGATGGCGCGGATGGACGATGGCTCGGCGAGCATGTTTCTCGCCGACATGAGCGAGCCCGGCATTCGCGTCGTGCGGCAAATGGACGCGATGGACGCATGCTTCGCCGGCGGCCATGGCGTCGTCGAGTTCAGCAACCTGCGCGTTCCGGCGACCGACGTCCTGGGCGAGATCGGCAAGGGGTTCCGCTATGCGCAGGTGCGCCTCGCGCCGGCGCGCCTCACGCATTGCATGCGCTGGCTCGGCCAGGCTCGCCGCGCGCACGACGCTGCCGTCGATTACGCGCGGCGACGCGAAGCGTTCGGCAAGCAGCTCGCCGAGCACGAAGGCGTGGGCTTCATGCTCGCCGACAACGAAATGGACCTACACACCGCGCGCCTGCACATCCTGCACACGGCGTGGCTCCTCGATCAGGGCGAGCGCTGCAACTTCGAGTCGAGCCGCGCCAAGGTCGTGTGCTCGGAAGCCGAGTGGCGCGTCGTCGATCGCTGCGTGCAGATCCTGGGCGGCCGCGGCGTTACCGGAGAGTCGGCCGTGATGCGCATCTTCTCGGACATGCGCGCATTTCGCATCTACGACGGCCCGAGCGAAGTCCATCGCTGGAGCATGGCGAAGAAGATCGTCAGCGGAGCCGACGGAAGACGCTGATTCTCGCGGCGCCCGTCAGGGCGTGTCGAAGCGATACTGGAACACGATGCTCGGATAGCTCAGGCCGTCGTTCGGATGCTTGATGTCGGCGTTCGAGATGTGCTGATAGCGCGCGCCGAGATCGAACTGGCGCTTGTCGCCGAACGTAAACCCGACGCCGGCGAATTCGCCGAACTGGAAGGCCGTGCTCATGCGGCGATCTTCGATCCAGGTGTGCGACAGCAAGTTGAAGCCGATAGCCGCCTCGATATAGGGAACGACGCCGCCCATCGGTTCGAAGTCGAGCCGCAGGATCGGATAGGCCCCCAACGCGAAAAGCGAGTGGTGATCGTGATTGTCGGGCGCGACCCAATACGAGAGGCTCGCCATTCCGCGCAGCGAGAGCTGCCGGTTGTTTTCGAGCGGCATGCTCCACCACGGTGCCCAGGTGACGCCGGCGTCGAAGACGGCGATCCGCGTGTCCCCGCCGATGCTCGCGAACACGGTGTCGACGGCGAGCGCGGATCGCGCGAGAGTGCAAAGCGCGACCGCCGCGGCAGCGCGCGCGAAGTGCGACGCGATGTTCGAGCGCACCCTGCTGCGTCGATGTCGGGCGAAGGCCGGCACGGCGGCTCGTCGAGCGTCTCGCCCTAGCCCGGCAGAATGATTCGCGACGCGCTGCCGCTCATTTCGAGCATCAGCTGGTTGATCCGCTTGACGAAGGCCGCCGGATCGTCGAGCTGGCCGCCTTCGGCAAGCAGCGCCTGGTCGAGCAGCACCGCCGCCCAGTCGTCGAACTTCTTCTCCTCGTCGACGAGACGCAGCACCACCGGATGCTTCGGGTTGATCTCCAGGATCGGCTTCGAGCCGGGGCCAGGCTGCCCCGCGGCCTTGAGGAGCCGCGCGAGGTTCGCGCTGATGTCGTGCGCATCGGCGACCAGGCACGCCGGCGAATCGGTGAGGCGATGCGTGATGCGCACGTCCTTGACGCGCTCGCCCAGGCTCGCCTTGATCCGCTGGACGAGACCCTCGAGCTCCTTCGCCTGCTCCTCGTTCTCCTTCTTCTCCGCTTCGTCTTCGAGCTTACCGAGGTCGAGCCCGCCTTTCGCGACCGAGGCGAGCGGTTTCCCGTCGAACTCCGTCAGGTGCGTGACGACCCACTCGTCGACGCGATCGGAGAGCAGCAGCACTTCGATCCCTTTCTTGCGGAAGATCTCGAGATGCGGGCTGTTCTTCGCGGCGTTGAACGACTCCGCGGTCACGTAGTAGATCCTGTCCTGCCCTTCCTTCGCGCGGCCGATGTACTCGGCGAGCGAAACCGTCTCGTCGCTCGCGTCCGTGTGCGTCGACGCGAAGCGCAGCAGCCCGGCGATTCGCTCCTTGTTCGCGAAGTCCTCGCCGACGCCTTCCTTCAGCACGGTGCCGAAGGCGTCCCAGAACTTCGCATACTTCTCCTTGTCGTTGCCGGAGATATCCTCGAGCAGCGACAGCACCTTGCGCGTGCACCCGCCGCGGATCGCCTCGATGTCCTTCGACTCCTGCAGGATTTCGCGCGAGATGTTGAGCGGCAGGTCGTTCGAGTCGACGACGCCGCGGACGAAGCGCAGGTACACCGGGAGGAGCTGCTCGGCGTCGTCCATGATGAACACGCGACGCACGTAGAGCTTGATCCCGTGCCGGGCGTCGCGATCCCAGATGTCGAACGGCGCGCGAGCCGGCAGATAGAGAAGGTGCGTGTACTCCTGGCGACCCTCGACGCGCGCGTGCGTCCATGCGAGCGGATCGTCGAAATCGTGCGCAACGTGCTTGTAGAACGCCTTGTACTGCTCGTCGGTGACTTCGTTTTTCGGCCGCGCCCACAGCGCGGATGCCTGGTTGACGGTCTCGAGTTCGGTAAGTTTTTCCGATTTGCCGTCCTTCCAGTCCTCCTTGTGCATCAGGATCGGCTGGACGATGTGGTCTGAGTATTTCCGGATGACCGACCGCAGCCTCGATCCGCCGAGCAGGTCGTCGTGGCCTTCGCGCAGGTGCAGCGTGATCTCGGTGCCGCGCGCCGCCTTCTCCTGCATCTCGACGACGTATTCGCCGCCGCCGTCGGATTCCCACAGCACGCCCTGATCGGGCTTTTCGCCGGCGCGGCGCGTGCGCACCGTCACCTTGTCGGCGACGATGAACGACGAATAGAAGCCGACGCCGAACTGACCGATCAGGTTGGCGTCCTTCTGTTGGTCGCCGGTGAGCTGCGCGAAGAATTCGCGCGTTCCCGACTTCGCGATCGTGCCGAGGTTCGCGATGACCTCGTCGCGGCTCATGCCGACGCCATTGTCCGCAACGGTCAGCGTGCGCGTCGGGGCGTCGTAGTCGACGCGTATCCTGAGCTCGAAGTCGTCTTCGAACAGCCCCTCGTTGTGCAACGCTTCGAAGCGCAGCTTGTCGCATGCGTCGGAGGCGTTCGAGATGAGCTCGCGCAGGAAGATCTCCGCATTCGAGTAGAGCGAGTGGATCATCAGGCCCAGCAGCTGCTTGACTTCGGCCTGGAAGCCCAGCGTCTCTCGCTCGTGGCGGGTGGCGGTGCTGTCGGTCACGGAGATACCTGTCGGTCCGAGGGATTTTCTAGGTCGAGGCGGCCGCAAGGACAGTCATGCGTGAGCGCTCGCCGGCGGGAGTTCTTGCAGCATTCTGCCATAACGATCCCGTCGTTCGCCTGACGAGATGTCACTTCACGAGCAGCGCGGCCACCACGCTCCGGCCTTCGGCGGCGAGAATGTTGAACGTCCTGCACGCGGCCGGCGTGTCCATGACTTCGACGCCGACGCCGGCGTCGGTCAACGCGCGCGTGAGGCGCGGATGCGGAAAGCGGATTGTCGGGCCGGCGCCGAACAGCACGACCTCCGGCTTTTGCGCGAGAAGCTGCGCGAAGTCGTCGGCGGTGAGCCCGTCGAATCCCGCAGCCGCCCAGCCCGTCGCAACGGCATCGGATGTGAGCACGACGTTCTCCCGATACTCGTCGGCGCCGATGCGAATCCAGCCCGGACCGAGACCGGTGACGACATTGCCCGCAGCGGTGGACAGGTGAAATTTCACGAGCGCGAGAATCCCAATGCTGCAGTATGACGGCAGATCCTAGGGCCTGTTAACAGGCCCTGGTTTCGTCTGCCGGCGGCAAAGGCGCCGTCGCTGCGCGCGTTGCCGATACAATGTCGACGGGGGAAGTCCAAAAGGCGGATTAGCGTCGGGTCCGCGCTCGTTTGTGCCCCTCGACGCGACCAGCATTGTTCGGCCCACCTCGTGAGGAGCGTGTTCGCGTGGCGTTTCCGACCGTTGCCTCGGCGCTGACTTGTGTCGTCTGCGGCACCGAACTGCCGCGCGCAGCGAAGTTCTGCCCCGAGTGCGCGCATCCGGTCGCCGCCCCCGAGCCCGTCGACGCGCGGGACAGCGCGAGAGCATCGGCGCCTTTCACCGCGCTCGAAGGCGAGCGCAAGCTGGTCACCGTGCTCTTCGCCGACCTCAAGGGCTCGCTCGAGCTGATTGCCGATCGCGATCCCGAGGAGGCGCGCAGGCTGCTCGATCCGGTCGTCGAGCACATGTGCGAAGCCGTGGAGAAATACGGCGGCACGGTGAGCCAGGTGATGGGCGACGGAATCCTCGCGCTGTTCGGCGCACCCGTCTCCTGGGAAGACCACGCGGTGCGCGCGTGCTACGCGGCGCTCAGCATGCAGGATCTCGTCCGCCACTATGGCGACGACATCCAGCGCGTCTACGGCGTCCCGGTGCAGATCCGCATCGGGCTCAATTCCGGCGAGGTCGTTCTCAACGTGAGCGGACGCGGGCTGTACATGAGCTACATCGCCGTCGGCAGAACCGTCCACGTCGCCGCGCGCATGGAGCAGATGGCGAAGCCGGGATCGGTGCTCGCCACGGCGGAGACCGTCCGCCTCGCTGAAGGCTACGTGGAGGCGCGTCCCATCGGCCCCGTGAGCGTCAGGGGGATGGAGCGGCCGGTCGAGGTTGCCGAGATCAGCCGCGCGTCGATGCCGCGCTCGCGCTTCGACCGCGCTCCGGTCCGCGCGATGACGCCGTTCCTCGGTCGCGAATCCGAGCTCGCGAAGCTTCTCCAGGTTTTCGACGATGTCGCGTTGCGCCGCGAAGGCCGGATCGCGGTCGTCGTCGGCGAAGCCGGCATCGGCAAGTCGCGGCTCGTTCACGAGTTCCTGCGCATCGTGCTGCGCCGGGACGCGCTCGCCCTCGACGGCGGCGGCGCTCCGTACAGCAGCGGCGCCGGGTACCGTCCCGGCGTGCACATCCTCCGGCAGTACTTCAACATCGGCGACGTCGAAGACGTCCAGGCCGTGCAGGAGAAGGTCGCGGGCAGGATCCTCACGCTCGACGGCGATTCGAACGAAATCGGCGTCCCGATCCTTGCGCTGATGCGCGCGCTTCCGCTCAACCACCGCTTCTTCGACCTGCCGGTCGCCGAGCGGCGGCAGCGCGTATTCACCGCATTGATGTGGCTCGGTCGCCGGATGGCGGCCGAGCGTCCGCTCGTGCTCGCATACGAGGACCTGCAATGGGTTACATCCGACACGCGCGACTTCCTCGATGCGTTCGCGCGCGAGACGCCGCCCTCGACGCTCGCTCTGCTCACGTATCGGTCCGATTACGATGCGAGCTGGCTGATGGACAAGGGTCACGTCGAGATTCGGCTCGACGGCCTTCCGCCCGTCGCGACGCGCCGCATCATCTCCGATCTCCTCGGCGACGATCCGTCGCTCGCCGCGCTCAAGGACGAGCTGCCGCGGCAAAGCGGCGGCAATCCGCTGTTCATCGAGGAATACGTCCGCAACATGGTTGACTCGGGCGAGCTGATCGGCCAGCCCGGGCACTATCGGCTGGGCGGGCGTCGCGACGCGACGACGATCCCGCCGACCGTGCGCGCTGTGCTCGCGGCGCGGATCGATCGACTCGCGCGCCTCGACAAGCACGTGCTGCAGACGCTCGCCGCGGTCGGCGACGTGGCGACCGTCGTGCTGCTCGAGCGCGTGAGCGACATCTCGACAGACGAGCTGCGCAAGTCGCTGCGGCGCCTCGAGCGCGCAGGGTTGCTCGTCGAACGGATCGACCGCGAGCAGCTCGCCTACGAATTCAAGCACTCGCTCACGCAGGCGGTCGCCTACGAGACGCTTCTGCACCAGCGGCGGCGCGAGCTCCATCTCGGCATCCTCGGCGCACTCGCCGACACGCAGGAATACGATGTCCTCGCGCGCCACGCGGAGCAGGGTGAAGCCTGGGAACAGGCGCTCACCTATCTGCGCGAAGCGGGCCGGCTGACCGCGCAGCTCGGCGGCCTCGAAGCGGTCTCCTATTTCGAGCGTGCGCTCGTCGTTCTCGATCGACTCCCGCACTCCGCGCATTCGCTCGAGACCGCTTTCGACATCACCTGTGACCTTCGCAACGCGCTCGTTCCGCTGGGGCAACACGCGCGGCTGCTCGAGGTTCTCGAGTCCCTCGAGCGGCTCGCGAAGCAGATCGGCGACGAGCGCCGCCTCGCGCAGGCGTACACGTTCCTAAGCAACTACTACGGTAATGTCGGCCAGTCCGACGCGGCGCTCGAAGCCGGCGAGCGCTCGCTCGTGCTCGGCGAGCGCGTCGGAGCAACGGACCTGCTGCTCGTCGGCAACATGAGCGCCGGCGAGATCTATCGGACGCTCGGCAACTACCAGAAGGCGCGGACGTTCCTGATGCGGGCCGTGCTGCTGATCGAGCCCGAGCGCGAGCAGGAGCACGCGGGCCAGGTCGGCTTGCCGGCAGTGCGTGCGCGCAGCCACCTCGCATGGACGCTCGCCGAGCTCGGAGACTTCCCGGGAGCGCGGATGGTCGCCGCCGAAGCGATGCGTGTGGCCGATGCGTCGAACCACCCTTACAGCGTCTGCCACGGCTGTCTCGGCCTCGGCGGCACGCGCGTGCGCCAGGGCGAATTCGACGCCGCGATCGGCGTTCTTGCACGCGGATTCGCGACGAGCGAGCACGTTCCGCTCCTGCGCCCACCGATTGCGGCCGATCTCGGACTCTCATATGCGCGCTGCGGGCGTCTCGCCGAGGGCCTCGCGCACCTCGATGCGGCCGTCGAAGGCGCGACGAAGATGGGGCGCTTCAGCCGGCTGCCGCTGCTGCTCGTCAAATGCGGCGAGATTCACCTGCTCGCCGGCGAGCGCGACGAGGCGTTACGCCTCGCGACGACCGCGCTGCGACTCGCGACGGAGCAGAAAGAGCGCGGAAACAGGGTGTATGCGACGCATCTCCTCGCCGAGATCGCGTCGCAGCGCGAGGGCGCGTCGGCCGAAGCCGAGCGCTACTACGTCGACGCACTCGCGTTGGCGACCGAGCTCGGGATGCGGCCGCTTTCCGCCCACTGTCACGCGGGACTCGCCCGCCTGTACGCACGCGATGGCGAAGAGGAGAAGTCGGCGGAACACTGGACCAATGCGCTTTTCATGTACCGCGAAATGGCGATGTGGTTCTGGGTCGAGAGCCTGGAGAAGGACGAGTAAGGCTTGTGCATTGCGGTAAGCTGCGGAATTCGCTAGGATTCACTCGTCTCCGCTTTCACGTCGCTCGGACGGTTCCGGGCGCTTACGCCGAAAGACCCGCATGCCAACGCCCCCAGGTACCGACTTCGCGCGACTGACGCGCCTGCCCCCGTACGTGTTCAACATCACGACGGACCTCAAGATGGCGGCACGCCGCCGCGGCGAGGACATCATCGACTTCGGGATGGGAAATCCCGACGGACCCACGCCGAAGCACATCGTCGACAAGCTGATCGAGACGGTGATGCGTTCCGACACGCACGGCTATTCGGTGTCGAAGGGGATTCCGCGGCTGCGCCGCGCGATCTGCCATTGGTATTCGCGCCGCTACGGCGTCGAGTTCGATCCCGAAAGCGAGGCGATCACGACGATCGGGTCGAAGGAAGGAATCGCGCATCTCGCGCTCGCGACGCTGGGCCGAGGCGACACGGTGCTCGTGCCGAACCCGAGCTACCCGATCCACATCTACGGTCCGGTGATCGCCGGCGCCGACATTCGCCACGTCCCCAACGTCGCGGGCGGCGACTTCTTCGCGGAGCTCGAGCGGACGATCCACACGAGCTTCCCGAAGCCAAAGATGCTAATCATCAATTTTCCGTCGAACCCGACAACGCAGTGCGTCGAGCTGCCGTTCTTCGAGAAGATCGTCGCGCTCGCGAAGGAGCACGGGATTTGGGTCGTTCACGATCTCGCGTACGCCGACATTACGTTCGACGGCTGGAAGGCGCCGTCGATCATGCAGGTCGAAGGCGCGCGCGACATCGCCGTCGAGTTCTTCACGATGTCAAAGAGCTACAACATGGCGGGCTGGCGGGTCGGCTTCATGGTCGGCAACCGCAACCTCGTCAACGCGCTTGCGCGAATCAAGGGCTACCATGACTACGGCACCTTTACGCCGATCCAGGTGGCCGCGATTGCCGCGCTCGAGGGTCCGCAGCAATGCGTCGCCGAAATCGCGATGCGTTACCAGAAGCGCCGCGACGTGCTGGTCAAGGGATTGCACGAGGCAGGGTGGAAGGTCGACATCCCCAAGGCGTCGATGTACGTGTGGGCGAGGATTCCCGAGGCGTATCGGGCCGCAGGCTCGCTCGAGTTCACGAAGCAGCTCCTCGCGCGGGCCAAGGTCTCGGTGTCCCCGGGAATCGGCTTCGGCGAGTTCGGCGACGAATACGTCCGCTTCGCGATGATCGAGAACGAGAGCAGGACGCGGCAGGCGATCCGCGGGATCAAGCAGATGTTTCGCGAAGACGGCGTGACATCGAGCGACTCTCACGCTCAGGCCGTTCAACGCCCCCGGGAGGGCGGTCAGTTGCTTTCGGCCGGCGGTGCAGGCCGATGAACGCCCTTCGGGCGCGGGCACTGAGAGGAGCTTGATCGAATGGCACGTGCGCAGATGAAACCGCTGCAGGTCGGTCTGCTCGGCATCGGGACGGTCGGGCTCGGCACGTGGACGGTCCTGCGCCGTAACGCGGAGGAGATCGCGCGTCGCGCCGGCCGGCCGATCCGCATCACCTGGATCGCCGAGCGGGCGCTCGATCGCGCGCGCGAAGTCACTCGCGGAGCATCCGACGTCAGCCTGACCGATGACGCGGAGAAGGTGCTCACGCATCGCGACATCGACATCGTCGTCGAGCTGATCGGCGGCATCGAGCCCGCGCGCACGTTCATCCTGCAGGCGATCGACAACGGCAAGCACGTCGTCACCGCGAACAAGGCGCTGCTTGCGCGCCATGGCAACGAGATTTTCGCGGCCGCGCACCGCAAGGGCGTAATGGTCGCGTTCGAGGGCGCGGTTGCGGGCGGCGTGCCGATCATCAAGGCGCTGCGCGAAGGGCTGACCGCGAACCGCATCGAATGGATCGCCGGCATCATCAACGGGACGTCGAACTTCATCCTCTCCGAGATGCGCGCGAAGGGTGCGTCGTTCGCGACGGTGCTGAAGGAAGCGCAGGCGCGCGGCTACGCGGAGGCCGATCCGACATACGACATCGAAGGGATCGACGCGGCGCACAAGCTCACGATCATGTCGGCGATCGCGTTCGGCGTGCCGATGCAGTTCAACAAGGTCTACACCGAAGGCATCTCGAAGCTGACCGGCGAAGACATCAGCTACGCCGAAGAGATGGGCTACCGGATCAAGCTCCTCGGCATCACGCGGCGGACCGCGACGGGCATCGAGCTGCGCGTGCATCCGACGCTCATTCCCGCGAAGCGGCTGATCGCCAACGTCGAAGGCGTGATGAACGCCGTGCTGGTGAAGGGGGACGCGGTCGGCGCGACGATGTACTACGGCGCCGGAGCTGGAGCCGAGCCGACGGCGAGCGCGGTGATCGCCGATCTCGTCGACGTGACGCGGATGCACACCGCTGATCCCGAGCATCGCGTACCGCACCTCGCGTTCCAGCCGGATCAGCTTTCCGATCTCGCGTTCCTGCCGATGGGCGAGGTCGAGACGAGCTACTACCTGCGGATGCGCGTCGAGGACAAGCCTGGCGTCCTTGCCGACATCACGCGGATCCTCGCCGACCGCGAGATCTCGATCGATGCGATGATCCAGAAGGAACCCTCCGAAGGCGAGGAGCAGACCGACATCATCCTGCTCACCCACAAGTGCATCGAGAAGCAGGTCGTCGCCGCGATCGCCGGCATCGAGGCGCTCGCCACCGTCAGGGGCAAGGTCGTGCGCATCCGCCTCGAAGAGCTGAACTAGATGCGCTACGTCTCGACACGCGGCGCGTGGGCGGGGAACCCGCAGCCGTTT
>DASSGI010000176.1:0-5554 GCA_035857655.1 Casimicrobiaceae bacterium
TGAGGTCTACACCGGAGTTGCGGGAAGCCACATCCGCAGTCTCAACTCGAGCGGCATGGTCGCGATCAAGGAAAAGGAAGTCACGCAGGCGGACATCGACCGCGTCGTCGAAACGGCGAAAGCGATCGCGATTCCGAACGACCAGCAGATCCTGCACATCCTGCCGCAGGAATTCATCATCGACGGACAGGAGGACGTGCGCGAGCCCCTCGGCATGAGCGGCGTGCGCCTCGAGGTGAAGGTGCACATCGTCACCGGTGCGGTATCCGCCGTCGAGAACATCACCAAGTGCGTGCGCCGCTGCGGTCTCACCGTCAAGGACGTGATCCTGCAGCCGCTCGCCTCGGCGATCGCGGTGCTCAACGACGACGAGAAGGACCTCGGCATCTGCTTGATCGACATCGGCGGCGGAACGACCGATCTCGCCGTGTTCGCCGGCGGCGCGATCCGGCATACGGCGGTGATCCCGATCGCCGGCGACCAGGTGACGAACGACATTGCGATGACGCTGCGCACTCCGACGAAGGAAGCCGAGGAGCTGAAGGTCCGGCACGGCTGCGCGCTTCGGCAGCTTGCCGATCCGAACGACATCATCGAAGTCCCCGGCGTCGGCGACCGGCCGCCGCGGAAGCTCTCGCGGCAGACGCTCGCCGAGGTGGTCGAGCCCAGAGTCGAGGAGCTCTACACGCTCGTGCAGGCGGAGCTGCGCCGATCCGGATTCGAGGAGCTGCTGTCGTCGGGGATCGTGCTGACCGGAGGCACGGCGCTGCTCGCCGGAATGACGGAGCTCGGCGAGGAAGTCTTTCATCTGCCGGTGCGCGTCGGCGTGCCGGCGTACGTGGGCGGGCTCGCCGACGTCGTGCGCAGCCCTCGCTATGCGACCGCCGTAGGCCTTCTGCTCGAAGGCCGCGACCAGTACCTCGCCGCGCAGCAATCGCGCGCGAAGGTCACCGGTCTCTCCGGCGCCGCCGAAAGGATGAAGCAATGGTTCAAGGCGAATTTCTGATGACAGTCGACACGAACGAGACCAGGCAGTCGCGAACGCAGCGCAATCACAAACCCGGACAGGAGAAAGGAGAGCACCATGTTTGAGATCATCGATCAACCCTCGCAGGAAGGCGCCGTCATCAAGGTCATCGGTGTCGGAGGCTGCGGCGGCAACGCGGTCGAGCACATGATCGCAAGGGGGCTCGCCGACGTCGAGTTCCTGTGCGCGAATACCGACGCGCAGGCGCTCAAGCGCTCGAGTGCGGCGTTGCAGATCCAGCTCGGCCAGACGCTCACGCGCGGGCTCGGCGCCGGTGCGAGGCCCGAGATCGGACGCGATGCAGCGATGGAGGACCGCGACCGGATTTCGGAAATGATCGAAGGCGCCGACATGCTGTTCATCACCGCCGGGATGGGCGGCGGCACCGGCACGGGCGCCGCGCCGGTGATCGCCGACATCGCGAAGAGCATGAACATCCTGACCGTCGCCGTCGTGACGCGGCCGTTCCGTCTCGAGGGCGGCAAGCGGATGAAGGTCGCGCAGGCCGGCATCGACGAGCTCGCGAAGCGCGTCGATTCGCTGATCATCATCCCGAACGACAAGCTGATGGAGGTGCTGGGCGACGACATCTCGATGCTCGACGCCTACGCGGCGGCGAACGACGTCCTGCATGGCGCCGTGTCCGGAATCGCCGAAGTGATCAACAACCCGGGGCTCGTCAACGTGGACTTCGCCGACGTGCGCACCGTGATGGGCGAGGTCGGCATGGCGATGATGGGCTCGGCGACCGCCGCGGGCAGCGATCGCGCGCGGCAGGCGGCCGAGGCCGCGGTGCGCAGCCCCCTGCTCGAAGACGTCAACCTCGCCGGCGCGCGCGGCGTGCTCGTCAACGTCACCGCGTCGTCGGGCCTGCGAATGAAGGAATACCAAGACGTGATGACGACGATCAAGGAGTTCACTGCAGACGATGCGCTCGTCATCGTCGGGACGGTGATCGACGACGCGATGGACGACCGGCTGCGCGTGACGATGATCGCGACCGGCCTGGGCGGCGCTCAGGCGGCGAGGCGCGATCAGAAGGCGCCCAGCATGACGCTCGTCGAGCAACCGCAGGTCGTCGCCCGGACGGGAACCGACGGCGTCGGCGTGCCGGTCGACAACGTCAACTACGAGCACCTCGACGCGCCCGCGGTGATGCGCAGGCGGGAGCGCGGTCTCCCGCAGGCCCCTGCGTTCGACGCAACAGAGATCCCGGCATTCCTCCGCAAGCAGGCGGATTAGGAGGACAACGGGAGGAATCCATGGTATGCTTATACGTTAACCTATTGAACCAACGCGCATTTCGACGGCAGCTTCCATGCTGAAGCAACGGACGCTGAAGACCCTGATCAAGACGACCGGCGTCGGTCTCCACACCGGCGCGCGGGTCGAGGTCGTGCTTCGTCCGGCGCCGTCCAACACCGGCATCGTCTTCCACCGCGTCGACCTCGAGCAGCCGGTTTCGATTCCGGCCGATGCGCTTCACGTGGGCGAAACGCGGCTCTCCTCGACGCTCAAGCACGACGGCGCCGCGATCTCCACCGTCGAGCACCTGATGTCGGCGCTCGCGGGTCTCGGCATCGACAATCTGCACGTCGATGTCGCCGGACCGGAAGTTCCGATCATGGACGGCAGCGCGGGCCCGTTCGTGTTCCTGCTGCAGTCGGCCGGTATCGTCGAGCAGGACGCGCACAAGCGCTACCTGCGCGTCGTCGCCCCGGTCGAGGTCCGCGACGGCGACAAGTGGGCGCGCTTCGAGCCGTTCAACGGCTTCAAGCTCGATTTCACGATCGACTTCCCGCATCCGATGTTCGGGTCGGAGAACCGTCACGTCGTGATCGACTTCGCCGAGCATTCGTACGTGAAGGAAGTCGCGCGCGCGCGGACGTTCGGCTTCATGCAGGACCTCGAGGCGATGCGCGAGGCGGGGCTCGGATTGGGCGGCAGCCTGCAGAATGCGGTCGTACTCGACGAATACCGCGTGCTGAACAGCGAAGGGCTGCGTTACGACAACGAGTTCGTCAAGCACAAGGTGCTCGACGCGATCGGCGATCTCTACCTGCTCGGTCACCCGCTGATCGGCCAGTACACCGCGTTCAAGTCGGGGCACGGGCTGAACAACGCGGTCGCGCGCGCGCTGCTTGCGCGCACCGATGCGTTCGAGCTCGTCACGTTCGCCGAACCCGCCGAGGTGCCCTCGGCGTTCCAGGGCTGGCAGCTTTCGTCTGCGTAACGGCGGGCGCGTGCGCCCGCCCATCGCGCGACGCCGTGCGTGCCCGGCGCGGTCGCGCTTGCAGCCGCTAGAGGCACGTTGATTCTCGTCCGCCTGCTCCTGTTCCTCGCGCTCGCCGCGATCGGCGTCGCTGCGCTCCTCTACCTCTACAAGCGCGACCGCCGCTATCTTCGATTCATCGGGCAGGTCATCAAGTTCGCGATCCTGCTTCTCGCGATCGTGCTGATCTTCTTCGCGTTCGAGCGCATCGTCGGTCCGATGCTGTAGAGCTCGACCTATCCGACGCGCCGCAGCAGTCGCTCGAGCGCGATCTTCAGCGGTCCGTGCGGCAGTTTGCGGGCAAGCGCAGCCAGCGATTGGAGCGACGCTCTGTCAGGCTGATTTACAGACGCTTTCGGCGGCGGAGACGGGTCGGCGCGAACTTGTACCCGCACTCGTATTCCAGTAAATTCCCACCCCTGACTCCGCAGCGCGGCGAGAAGATCGGCGCTTCGCTGGCGAAGCATCGCGGCAACGGCGCCGGCATCGGCGGCAAGCTCGAGCTCGCCGCTCCGCGCGTCGACGACGTGAATTCGCGGGGCAAGGGGGCGCGGCAGGTGCCGGCGAACGACGATCGTCAGCGCATGTTCGCGGCTGCGCCGCGCGTCCCATTGGCCAAGGATGGCATCGGCGGTGAGGATCTGCTTGAGCGGCGTCATCGGTCCGGTTCGATATGCTAAAATATCTTTGATTAACCACGACGTCAGGTTGGTTTCCCCGGACGCTTCCCGAGACGGCGAGCGCCCGGCAATTCGGACGGTAGCAGGGGTGAGGCGGTCCTCACCCCTTGTTTTTTGCGCCGCTGCCGACATTTCGCGAAGACCATGATCAATATCCTCACCCGTATCTTCGGCAGCCGCAACGAACGGCTGCTCAAGCAGTACGGCTCTGCCGTGCGGCAGATCAACGCCCTGGAACCGTCGATCGCGGCGCTCGGCGACGAGGCGTTGAAAGCGAAGACGGCGGAGTTCAAGGGGCGCGTCGCGAACGGCGAGTCGCTCGACGCGGTGTTGCCCGAGGCGTTCGCCGTCGTTCGCGAAGCCGGCAAGCGCGCATTGCAGATGCGCCATTTCGACGTCCAGCTGATCGGCGGCATGGCGCTGCACAACGGCAAGATCGCCGAGATGCGCACCGGCGAAGGCAAGACGCTCGTCGCGACGTTGCCGATCTATCTCAATGCGCTCGCGGGCACCGGCGTGCACCTGGTGACCGTCAACGACTACCTTGCGCAGCGCGACGCGGACTGGATGGGCCGGATCTACCGGATGCTCGGACTGACCGTCGGCGTCAACCTGACGCAGATGGAACACTCGGCGAAGCAGGCGGCCTACGCGGCCGACGTCACCTACGGAACGAACAACGAATTCGGCTTCGACTACCTGCGCGACAACATGGTGTACGAAGCCTCGCAGCGCGTGCAGCGCGGGCTTCAGTTCGCGATCGTCGACGAAGTCGACTCGATCCTGATCGACGAAGCGCGCACGCCGCTCATCATTTCCGGTCAGGCCGAGGACACCGTCGAGCTCTACTACCGGCTGAACGACATCGCTCCGAAGCTCGTTCGGCAGCAGGAGGAGAAGGGCGAGGGCGACTACTGGGTCGACGAGAAGGCGCACCAGGTCCTGCTCTCCGAGGCGGGCCACGAGCGCGCCGAGGAAATCCTCTCGTCCCTCGGAATGCTCGCGTCGGGGTCGAGCCTGTACGACGCGCACAACATCGGGTTGATGCATCACCTGTACGCGGCGCTTCGCGCACACGCGTTGTTCCACCGCGATCAGCAATACGTCGTGCAAAACGGCGAAGTCGTGATTGTGGACGAGTTCACCGGCCGTTTGATGGCCGGGCGGCGCTGGTCCGACGGCCTGCACCAGGCCGTCGAGGCGAAGGAGGGCGTGCCGATCCAGCGCGAGAACCAGACGCTCGCATCGATCACGTTCCAGAACTACTTCCGTATGTACGGCAAGCTCGCCGGCATGACGGGCACCGCGGATACCGAGGCGTTCGAGTTCCAGCAGATCTACCACCTCGAAACGGTGGTGATCCCGACGCACCAGCCGATGGTCCGCAAGGACGAGAACGACCTCATCTTCCGCACGTTCCAGGAGAAGGTCGACGCGATCGTCACCGACATCAAGGATTGCCATGCGCGCGGGCAGCCGGTGCTCGTCGGCACGACGTCGATCGAGAACTCCGAGCTCCTGGCCAAGGTGCTGGAGAAGGAGAAGTTGCCGCACAACGTTCTGAACGCGAAGCAG
>DASSGI010000177.1:0-5894 GCA_035857655.1 Casimicrobiaceae bacterium
ATCCGCGCGCCTCGAGTGTTTCGGCGACGGCACGCATCATTCCGTCGGGGCCGCACACGAACACCGCGTCGACGTCGTCGAGGTCGAGCCAATTGTCGATCAGCGCATCGGTCTTCGCGCGATCGATCCGGCCGTGCAGGAGGTCGATGTCCTGCGTCTCGCGCGACAGCACGTGAACGAGGTTGAAGCGCGTCAGGTAGGTGTCCTTGAGCGCTGCGAGCTCCTCCTTGAACATCACGGTGCCCGACGCACGATTGCCGTAGAACAGCGTGAATCGGCTGTCCGGCTCGGACGCGAGCGTCGTCTTGACGAGCGAAAGAATCGGCGTGATCCCGCTCCCGGCGGCGAACGCGACGTAATGACGCCGATTGCCGGCGGAAAGCGGCACGTTGAAGTGTCCGACCGGCGGCAGAACTTCGAGCTCGTGTCCCGCTTCGAGCGACCGATTCGCCCATTCGGAGAAGACGCCGCCCGGGTTGCGCTTGACGGCAATCCGCAGCTCGCCATCCTGGATCCCCGAGCAGATCGAGTACGACCGGCGGACGTCCTGCCCGTCGATGTCGGCGCGGAGCGTCAGATGCTGGCCCGCGATGAAGCGGAACGGCTCGGCAAGCGCCGGCGGTACCGCAAACGTGATCGCGACTGCGTCGCGCGTCTCGCGCTCGACCTTGGCGACCTGCAGGCGATGGAAGCGGCTCATCAGTGCGGCTTGAAGTAGTCGAACGGCTCGAGGCAGTCGAGGCATCGGTAGTGCGCCTTGCACGCGGTGGAGCCGAACTGCGAGACCAGCTCGGTTCGCTTAGACGCGCAGCGCGGACACGCGACGACGACCTTCGACCGGCGCAACGGACTGATGCCCGCGACGTCGATCGCAACCTCGCGTCCAGCCGTCACTGCCTTCGTACCGTCGGGCGGCGCGATGCCGAAATCGCGGAGCTTCCGCCTGCCCTCCGGCGTGATCCATTCGGTCGTCCACGCGGGAACGAGCGACGTCTCGATGCGCACGCGCGCGAATCCGGCCGTGTCGAACGCCGAACGAATCGCCGTTGCAATCATCTCGGTGGCGGGGCAGCCGGAATAGGTCGGTGTCACGGTGACGACGAGCAACGCAGCGTCGTCGGCGTCCCATCGAATATCACGAACGATCCCGAGCTCGAGCACCGAGACGACGGGGATCTCCGGATCGCAGACGTCGGCGAGCACCCGCCACGCTTCGCTCAGCGCGCCTTGCAGTGAGCCGGCGGAAGCTGTGGAGCTCCGCGCGATGGCTTTGTCGAGCAGGTTCAACCTTTCCGCGCTCACCAGTGCGCTCCCGGGTACGAGCGCTGCAGCACCTGCATCTCGGCGAGAAGATGCCCGAGATGCTCGGTATGCACGCCGCGCTTGCCGCCCTGCTGCATGAACGCTTCGCGCGGCGAGGTAAGCGTCGCTTCGGCGAGAACCGCGTCGACATGGCGCCGCCACGGTTCGGCAAGCAGGCGCACGTCGGCGGCGATGCCGGTTTCGATCAGCTCGAGCTCGATTGGATCGGGCGTGAACATCTCTCCGGTGTACATCCACAGCGCATCGATCGCCGCCTGCATTCGCGCGCGCGATTCGTCGGTTCCGTCGCCGAGCCGTATCACCCAATCCCCGGAGCGTTCGACGTGATACGCAACTTCCTTCGCCGCCTTGGCGGCGATGCCGGCGATCCGTGCGTCGCTCGAGCGGGAGAGCGCGGAGAGCAGCAGAACGTGCCACGCGTCGAACAGAAACTGCCGCGCGAGCGTGTCGGCGAAGCTTCCGTTCGGCTGCTCGACGAGGAGCAGATTGCGGAATTCGGCCGAGTCGCGAAGGAATGCCAGCTGATCCTCGCTGCGGCCGCCGAGTGTGTAGCGCGCCTCGACTTCGCCGGCGTAGTTGAGCCATAACCTCGCTTGCCCGAGCAGATCGAGACCGACGTTCGCCTGCGCGATGTCTTCCTCGAGGATCGGACCGTGGCCGATCCACTCGCCGAGGCGCTGCGCCAGGATCAGCGGCGAATCGCCGAGGCGCAGCAGGTACTGGAACAAGCGCTCGTCGTTGGTCACAGGTGCTTCACCTCGTCGGGCATCGGGAAAAACGTCGGGTGCCGATAAACCTTGCTGTTCGCGGGCTCGAACAACGGCTCCTTGTCGCCCGGCGCCGACGCGACGACGTCCGCCGAGCGAACCGCCCAGATCGACACGCCTTCGTTGCGCCGCGTGTAGACGTCGCGTGCATTCTTGATCGCCATTTCCGCGTCGGGCGCGTGCAGGCTGCCGACGTGCCGGTGCGCGAGCCCGTGCTGCGACCGGATGAAGATTTCCCACAGCGGCCATTCATTTTTCATAGGAGCGGCCTCCTCGTACCGTTGAGATGCATGTTGAGTTGCGCGTCGGCCGCCGCAATCGCTCGCGGACGCACCCTTCGGGCCTGGGCTTCGCCCCGCTTGCTCATTCGCCGCTCATGCAGCCTTCGCCGCGGCGCGCGAAGCGTGCTTTTGCGCGTGCGCCATCGCCGCCTCGCGCACCCAGGCGCCGTCCTCCCAGGCCTTGACGCGCGTGCGCATCCGATCGCGGTTGCATGGGCCGTTGCCCTTGATGACGTTGTGGAACTCGCTCCAGTCGATCGCGCCGAAATCGTAGTGCTCGCGCTCGGCGTTCCATTTGAGCTCCGAATCGGGAATCACGAGCCCGAGATAATCGGCCTGCGGCACCGTCTGGTCGACGAAGCGCTGGCGCAGCTCGTCGTTCGACAGGATCTTGATCTTCCACGCCGCCGACTGCGCGCTGTGCACGCTCTCGGCGTCGGGCGGACCGAACATCATCAGCGAGGGCCACCACCAGCGATTGAGCGAATCCTGCGCCATCGCCTTCTGCTCGTCGGTGCCGCGCGCGAGCGACATCACGATGTCGTAGCCCTGCCGCTGATGGAAGCTCTCTTCCTTGCAGATGCGCACCATCGCCCGGGCGTACGGGCCGTACGAGCAGCGGCACAGTGGAATCTGGTTCATGATCGCGGCCCCGTCGACGAGCCAGCCGATCGTTCCGATGTCGGCCCAGGTGAGCGTCGGGTAGTTGAAGATCGACGAATACTTCGCACGGCCGGCGTGGAGGTCCTCGATCATCTGATCGCGCGATACGCCGAGCGTCTCGGCCGCGGAATAGAGGTAGAGGCCATGCCCGCCCTCGTCCTGCACCTTGGCCATCAGGATCGCCTTGCGCTTGAGCGTCGGCGCACGCGTGATCCAGTTTCCCTCGGGCAGCATCCCGACGATCTCCGAGTGTGCGTGCTGCGAGATCTGCCGGATCAGCGTTTTCCGGTACGCCTCCGGCATCCATTCCTTGGGCTCGATCTTGATGTCGGCGTCGACGCGCGCCTGGAACGCCTGTTCGTCGGGCGACATGTCGCCCAGCGCCTTCAGCGCCTTGACTCCGGTGTCGACCATCTGCGCGTACATAGATTCCTCCTCGAGCGCCCGTGGCTCGATTGGCGGCGCCCCGAGCGATCCCCTGCCGTCGAGAGTTGCCGAGCGCCTGCCAAAACGATACACTATTCACCCCATATTTGCAATCTGTGTATCACGTTCCCCGAACCGCGCGCTCCCGCCGCCAGCATGCGCAAACTCGACGTTCCCGCCCCCAATCCGCACGTGCGGCGCTGGATCCGCCGCGAGCTCGCCGCGGCGCCGCCGCGAGCCTCGTCGCTGATCATCACCGTCTGGGGCGACGCGATCGCGCCGCACGGCGGCGCGGTCATGCTCGGCGGGTTGATCGAGCTGCTCGCTCGTTTCGGCATCAACGAACGGCTGGTCCGCACGAGCGTCTTCCGGCTGGCGCGCGAAAGCTGGCTCGCAGCGAAGCCGGTCGGGCGAGAGAGCCTTTATCGGCTGACGCGCGACGGCGCCCGCCGATTCGAGCAGGCCTACCGGCGGATCTACGACGCGCCCGTCGAGCGCTGGGACGCGTCATGGGAGGTCGTAGTCGCCGAGCGGCCCTCCGCCAACGAGCGCCGAGCGCTCCGGCAGGAGCTCGGCTGGGAAGGTTTCGGCACGATCGCGCCCGACGTGTTCGTGCGCCCCGCCCGCGCGCCATCGGCCATCGCGCGGATCGCCGCGGCGCTCGGCCTCGCGGGCAAGATCGCGGTCGTTCGGGCCTTCGACGACGCAGCGCTGGGCGGCGAGACGCTTGCGTCCGCAGTGCCGCGCGCGTGGGATCTCGACGGCGTGGCGTCGGACTATCGGCGATTCATCGCGCGCTTCGGCGGGGTCATCCAGCGCTTTCGGAACTCCGGCGACGATGCGCACGATCCCGCGCAGTCGTTCCTCGTCCGCACGCTGCTCATTCACGAGTACCGCCGCGTGCTGCTGCGCGACCCGCAGCTTCCCGCGTCGTTGTTGCCGCTCGACTGGCCGGGCGCAGCGGCGTACGCGTTGTGCCGCGACTTCTATCGGCTGACGCACCGCGCCGCCGAGCGTCACCTGCTCGCGACATTGCGCACGGATCGCGGGACGCTGCCGCCGGCGTCACCGGGCTTCTATCGGCGCTTTGGCGGGCTCGAACGCTGAACCGAATTTGCGTCAACGTTCACTTCGGGTGCGTACGGTCGGGGAGCTTCTTGCGCGAGGTGACGCTCGCAACGCCGAAACACTTCGAAACGAGACGTCGTACTTTCTCCTACGGGATTATGGGAGAGCGGTGGTCAGCCTTGCCCCTGGCGCGCCCGTTAGTCTTGTACGGATGGCAACTCCATTCGGAAGGCGTGGCGTGCGGTCGGTGGTCAACCGAAAGGCCCGGCTGCTCGTTCTGGAAATCGTGACCCAAGCCCGCAAAGGGCGGTGGGCAAGGAGATAGACGATGCGTTATCGAAACAAGTTGATTGCGTTAGCGTTGTTCGCCGGCGCCAGCGTCGCCGTTCCGGCGGCCGCACAAGTGAGCTTTGCGGCTTCCGTGCCGGGATTCAGCATCGGCGTCAACGTTCCGACGTATCCGAACCTGGTGCGCATTCCCGACTATCCGGTGTACTACGCGCCGGGGCTGAACGCGAACTTCTTCTTCTACGACGGGATGTACTGGACCTTCGTCAACGACAACTGGTACGCGAGCTCGTGGTACAACGGCCCCTGGGCGGTCGTTGCTCCGGACTACGTTCCTGTGTATTTGCTGCGCGTCCCGGTACGCTATTACCGGGCGCCGCCGACCTATTTCCGCGGATGGCGCGCGGACTACGCGCCGCGCTGGGGCGACCATTGGGGCAACGATTGGCAGCGGCGCCATGCGAATTGGGATAATTGGGACCGCAGGGCGGCGCAGGCACCTGCTCCGCTTCCGTCGTACCAGCGTCAATACTCGGGCAACCGGTATCCGCAATACGATCAACAGCACGCGCTGAACAATCAGTACTACCGCTATCAGCCGCGCGACCCGAACACGCGCCAGCACTATCAGGGTCAAAATCAAGCGGAAAACCCGCGGCAAGCTTTCCCATCTCCGGGGAACCCGCCGCGGGCGGGCGGACCGACGCCGATGGCTCCACAGGGCGGCGGCAAGCGCGAACCCGGACAGGACGGCTGACACAAAGCTCGAAGCAGTTTGCAAGACAAACGGCAGCCCGCGAAGGCTGCCGTTTTTTTTCTGCGCACGCCGCGTCATAATCGCGCCTGTTCCCGTTGCAACCCGTCGATCGGCGTGCTGCCGATGGAGTCGCCATGCCAGGATCCCAACGCAAGGTCGGTGTCATCGGTGTCGGTTTCGGTTCGCAGGTGTACGTGCCGGCATTCCGATCGGAGGGTTGGGACATCGCGGCGATCTGCAGTCGCAATCGCGAAAAGGCCGCGAAGGCCGCGGCCGACGGCGGAATTCGCGACGTGCATACGGACCCGCTCGAGCTCATTG
>DASSGI010000178.1:0-2219 GCA_035857655.1 Casimicrobiaceae bacterium
CACGCAGTGGCAGCTCATGTGGTGGCGCTTCCGCAAGCACAAGCTTGCGGTCGGCGGCACCCTCGTGCTGATCGCTTTCTACGCGGTTTCGATCTTCGCCGACTTCTTCGCGTACGCCGATCCGCAGGAATCCGATGCGCAGCGCTCGCTGATCGCGCCGCAGGAGATCCACTGGTTCGACGAAGGCAGCTTCCGGCCGTACGTCTACGCGCTCAAGGGGACGCGCGATCCCGTGACGTTCAAGCGTGTCTACAAGCAGGACACCGGCACGAAGCTCCCGCTCGCGTTCTTCGGTCACGGCGAGCCGTACAAGCTGCTCGGATTCATTCCGGCCGATCGGCATCTCATCGCAGTCGAGGGTGCGAACGCCGGGCAGACGCTCTTCCTGCTCGGAACCGACACGCAGGGGCGCGACCTGTGGTCGCGGCTCATGTACGCGACGCGCACGTCGATGACGATCGGGCTCGTCAGCGTCGCGCTGTCGCTCGTGCTGGGCGTCGTGCTCGGCGGCATCTCCGGCTACTTCGGCGGCGCGATCGACTCGGTGATCCAGCGCGTGATCGAGATCCTGCGCTCGATCCCGACCATTCCGCTGTGGATGGGGCTCGCCGCGGCGCTCCCCAACGACTGGTCGGTCGTGCAGGTCTACTTCGCGATCACGATCATCATCTCGCTGATCGGCTGGACGGAGCTCGCCCGTGTCGTCCGCGGGCGGTTCATCTCGCTGAAGGAGGAGGACTTCGTGATGGCGGCCGAGCTGGTCGGCTGCAGCAAGGCACGCATCATCTTCCGGCACATGGTGCCGTCGTTCATCAGTCACATCATCGCAGCAACGACCCTTGCGATCCCGGCGATCATCATCAGCGAGACGTCGCTCTCGTTCCTGGGCTTAGGCCTGCGGCCGCCGGCGATAAGCTGGGGCGTCCTGCTGCAGGACGCGCAGAACATCCAGGCGCTCGTCATCTCGCCGTGGCTCCTGTTTCCGTCGCTCGCCGTCATCATCGCCGTTCTCGCGTTCAACTTCATGGGCGACGGAATCCGTGACGCGGCGGACCCCTATCTATAGCGCCGGAACATGATGCGCGACGACACGAAGCCGCTCCTCTCGGTGCGGGACCTTCGGACGAGCTTCTTCCAGGACGAGGGCGTCACGAAGGCCGTCGACGGCGCTTCGTTCGATGTCTATCCGGGGCGCACGCTCGGCATCGTCGGGGAGAGCGGCTGCGGCAAGAGCGTCACCGCGCAATCGATACTGCGGATCGTCGATCATCCGGGGCGCATCGTCGGCGGCGAGATCATGCTGACGCGCGAGGACGGCTCCGAAGTCGATCTCGTGAAGCTCCGGGCCGGCGGCCGCGAGATTCGCTCGATCCGCGGCGGCGACATCGGTCTCGTGTTCCAGGAGCCGATGACGTCCTTCAGTCCGGTGCACACCGTCGGAGCGCAGATCATCGAAGCGATCATGCTGCACAACGCAGTGAGCAGGGCGGAGGCCCGGCGCCGCGGGATCGAGGCGCTGCGCAGCGTCGGCATTCCGAAACCGGAGCGGCGCATCGACGAATATTCGTTCGAGCTCTCGGGGGGCTTGAGGCAGCGAGCGATGATCGCCGTCGCGCTTTCCTGCGACCCGCGTCTGCTGATCGCCGACGAACCGACGACCGCGCTCGACGTCACGACGCAGGCGCAGATCCTCGATCTCCTGCGCCGGATCCAGCGCGAGCGCGGAATGGCGATCATGCTGATCACGCACAACCTCGGGGTCGTCGCGGAGATGGCCGACGACGTCGTCGTCATGTATCTCGGCCGCGTCGTCGAAAGGGGCAGCGTCGACGACATCTTTCACGACCCGAAGCACCCGTACACGAAGGCGCTGCTGCAATCGATTCCCAGCATCGAAAGCGTGCCGAGGGTGAAGTTGCCGACGATCAGCGGCTCGATTCCGCATCCGTTCAACCGGCCCAAGGGCTGCGCGTTCCATCCGCGCTGCCCGTCGTTCATCCCCGGGCGCTGCGACGCTGCCGAACCGCACCTCGCCGCGGTCGGCGAGCGCACGACGGCGAGCTGCTTCCTCTACGAATGACCGCCGTCCGCACCGAGGCGAATCCGGGCCGGCTCCTCGATGTGAAGGGGCTGCGCAAGTATTTCCCGATCCGCCGCGGCCTGCTGCAGAAGACCGTCGGCTACGTGAAGGCGGTCGACGACGTGACGTTCTTCCTGAA
>DASSGI010000179.1:0-3224 GCA_035857655.1 Casimicrobiaceae bacterium
TCGCCGCGCTTCTTGCGGCGAATGGATTGCATTCCGCCGTCGACCTGATCATCGCCGATCTGCGCCTTGCCAATGGTGTGTCGGGGCTCGATGCGGTGCGGCAGTTGCGATCGAAGCTTGGCGCCGAGACGCCGGCGCTGATCGTCTCCGGCGACACGAGCGCGACGGCTCGCGCCGAAGTCGAATCCGCAGGCATTCGCCTGCTCGTGAAGCCGGTGGTCGCGAGTGCGCTGAAGGAAGCCGCAGAGGCCGCGCTGCGGAGCGCGCCGACGCGCCACCCCGCCGCAGCCGACCCGGGAGATTGTCAACAAGGTTTACAAATCCCGCGGCACTAGCCAAGGCAAAAAAATCGGGCCCGGCGTTGCCAGGCCCGATGATTGCGAAAGTAACGCGAAGCTCAGTTGGTCGTGCCGGCGCCGCGTTGCTGCCAGTGCTGCTGCATCTCCGCCCGGTGCGCTTCGGCCAGCGCCATCCTTTGCTGGATCATGCTCTTGACCACCGCCTTCTGGTCCGGCGTGAACGTCGCGTAGAGCGCGAGCCACTGCGCGCGAACCTGCTTGTGCAGCGCGTCGCCCTGCGCCTTCGCATTGTCGGAAGCGACCGCAACGGCTGCGAGATCCGGTTCCACCTTCGCGAGCTCGGCGTTCAGCGTGTCCTTGACGGACTGGTGAATAGTCCTGCCTTGCTGGAACGCGCTCTTCGTGTTCGCGACCGCCGTGTCGAACATTTGTTGCTGCGACGTGTTGAGGTTGAGCTGCGCCTTCGCGTGCATGATCAACCCTCCGATCATGTCGCCGTGACCGCCGTGTCCGTGCGGGCCCGCCGGGGCACCCGTGATCTGCGCAAGCACACCCGTCGCACCCAGTGTCATCGCCAGCGCCGACGCGACGACCATCGTCGTGTTGCGAAGCTTGTCGTTAGACATTTCGATTCCTTTCCTTGATTGCGGTGCCACAGCTATTTGCGCGGCTCCTAACGTCCTTTGAGCGCATTGTGCGCCGTCGTTCAGCGGCGAGCGTGCGCCATTGAAACGGGACATTGCACGCCGAGCCCGGCGTTACAATTCGTTACAGATGCCCGCGCCCCCGGCGCATTTCGCCGTTAGTCTCCGCCTATGGCCAACAAAGTTCCCGCCCCGAAAATCCTCGTCATCGACGACGACGTGCGATTGCGCGACCTCCTGTCGCGCTATCTGACCGAGCAGGGGTTTCAGGTCACCGTTCTTCCCGACGCTCGCGATCTCGACAAGAAGCTGCAGCGCGATCCGCCGCACCTGATCGTCCTCGATCTGATGCTGCCGGGCGAAGACGGCCTTGCCGTGTGCCGCAGGATTCGCGGCGCCGGAGAAACCGTGCCGATCATCATGCTCACCGCGAAAGGCGAGGAAGTCGATCGCATCGTGGGACTCGAGATGGGCGCTGACGACTATTTGCCGAAGCCGTTCAACCCGCGCGAGCTGGTCGCACGAATTCACGCAGTGTTGCGCCGCCAGACCGAGCGCCGCGCACCGGGCGCCCCGGCGGCGGAAGGCAAGGTCGCATTCGGGCCGTTCACGCTCGACCTCGCGGCCAGGACGCTCAACTCCCGCGACACGACGATCCATCTGACGACCGGCGAATTCGCGCTGGTCAAGGTCTTCGTACAGCATCCGCGGCAGCCGCTGGCGCGCGAAAAGCTCACGCTGCTCGCGCGCGGCCGCGATCACGACGTGTTCGATCGAGCGATCGACGTGCAGGTGTCGCGGCTGCGCAAGCTGATCGAGCCCGACCCGGCGAATCCCCGCTACATCCAGACCGTTTGGGGATTCGGCTACGTATTCGTGCCGGATGACGAGGCGGCGACGCTCGCTCCCGAAAGTCCGCCGTCATGACACTGCTGCCGCGGAGCCTCTTCGGACGGCTCGCGCTGCTGCTGCTGCTCGTCGTCGCGATAGCGATCGCGACGACGATCAGCCTGTTCCACCAGGACCGCGTCGCGCTTCTCTCGCGGCAGGTCGACGACACGAAGATCGTGCAGTTGAAGGCGGTACGTGCGGCGCTCGAGTCGCTCGACGCTCGCGAGCATCGCGACGCGATGGTGCGGATCGCGCGCGAATACGGCGTGCGCATCATTCCGGAGAGCGAGCGACCGCTTTTCGGCGCCAACGCGCCGCCGCCGCAGCGGAGGATGCAGGAGCTGGCGGAGCGATTGCGCGAGCAATTGGGCCCGGGCACCGAAGTGCGCCCGGCGCCGGGACGCGGATTGCTGTACGTGCGCGTCGAGGCGGGCAACGACGGATACTGGATCGGATTTCCGCTGTTGCCGCCGGAGGCCGCCGACGATCGCTTCTCGCGCGCGGCCGTGTGGAGCCTCGTCATTGCCGGTGCGCTGCTGGTCGCCGCGTTCATCTTCGCTCGCTACCTGTCGCGACCGCTGCGCGACGTCAGCAACACCGTCGAGCGGATCGGCCGCGGTGAAGCGCCGCCTCGGCTGCCCGAGAGCGGCCCGTCAGAGATCGCGACGCTCAACCGCGGCGTCAACCGGATGATGGCGAGCTTGACGCAGCTCGAGCACGACCGCGCGGTCATGCTCGCCGGCGTCTCGCACGACCTGCGCACGCCGCTCGCGCGGCTTCGCCTCGGCGTGGAAATGCAGGCACGCGACGAGGCATCGCGCGAGGCAATGGTCGACGACATCGAGGAGATGGACCGGATCATTGGCCAGTTCCTCGATTTCGCGCGCACCAACGAAGACTCCGGTGTCGCCGACGCCGACGTCAACGAAATCGTTCAGGCCGCGGTCGAGCGTCACGCGCGTGCGGGACACGACGTCCGTTTCACCGCCGGCGCGGTCCCCGTCGCCCGGCTGCGCGCGACGGCGTTCTCGCGGCTCGTCGCGAATCTTCTCGACAACGCGATCGCCTACGGCGCGCCGCCCGTCGACGTTTCGACGCGCTCCGCGGACCAGAAGATCGTGCTCGAGGTCGCCGACCGCGGCCCAGGCATCGCGCCCGATCAGGTCGAGCGACTGAAGCAGCCGTTCACGCGCGCATCCGTCGCGCGCTCGAACGAAAACAATGTCGCGGGCGCGGGACTGGGGCTCGCGATCGTCGATCGGATCGCTCGGCTGCACGGGGGAATCTTCGACCTGCTTCCGCGCGACGGAGGCGGAACGCTCGCGCGGATCGTCATCCCGGTCAGCCCGTAGCGCGGAGCAGAGATTCTCCGCGTGCTAGACTCGCCGCC
>DASSGI010000180.1:0-4716 GCA_035857655.1 Casimicrobiaceae bacterium
GACGGCTGGCTCGCCTACCTCGAGACGCTGCACCCCAAGGCGATCGCGCTGGGGCTCGAGCGCGTCGCCCTCGTCCATTCGCGAATGGACGCGCGCCTCGCGTGCCCCGTCGTCATCGTCACCGGGACGAACGGCAAGGGCTCGACCTGCGCGATGCTCGAGTCGATCTATCGCTGCGCCGGGCATCGAACGGGCCTCTATACGTCTCCGCATCTCGTTCGCTACAACGAGCGCGTCAAGGTCGACGGCGAAGCGCAAGGCGACGACGCGCTGATCGCAGCGTTCAACACAGTCGAGGATGCGCGCGCAGAGGTGCCGCTCACCTACTTCGAGTACGGGACGCTTGCCGCGTTCTCGATCTTCGCGCACGCGAAGCTCGACGTCGCCGTGCTGGAAGTCGGATTGGGCGGCCGGCTCGACGCGGTGAACATCGTCGACGCCGACGTCGCCGTCGTCACGAGCGTCGACATCGATCACGTCGACTACCTGGGACCCACGCGCGAGGACATCGGCCGCGAGAAGGCGGGTGTCTTCCGCGCCGCGCGGCCCGTCGTGTGCGCCGATCCCGATCCTCCCGCTTCGCTCGTCGCGCACGCATCCGCGCTCGGAGCGCCGCTCATCGAGCTCGGTCGCGACTACGGATACGTCGCACAGGACCGCCAGTGGCAATACTGGGGCCCGGGTGGAAAGCGCCACGGACTTCCGTTCCCGGCGTTGCGCGGTGCCTATCAGCTCGCGAACGCTTCGACAGCGCTCGCCGCGATCGATCTCTTGCACGATCGCCTGCATGTCGGCGCGGGCGCGGTGCGCGACGGGCTCGTCAGCGTCGAGCTCGAGGGTCGATTCCAGGTTCTTCCGGGCATGCCGACGATCGTGCTCGACGTTGCGCACAATCCGCACGCAGCGCGCGCTCTCGCGGCGACGCTGTCGGCGATGGGGCGCTTTCCGCAGACGATCGCCGTGCTCGGAATTCTCGCCGACAAGGACGTGGGCGGCGTGATCGACGCGCTGAGAGAGCGCATCGATCGCTGGTTCGTCGCGACGTTGCCGGGCCCGCGCGGCGCGAGCGCGGATGCAGTCGTCGCTGCGCTCGTCGACGCCGGCGTCGCGAAGGAGGCGACGCGCACGTTCGACGACGTCGGATCCGCATTCGCCGCAGCGCGCGCCGCGGCGAGCGAAGCTGATAGAATCATCGTTTTCGGATCGTTTCTTACCGTCGCAGCGGCACTCGCCGTTGCCCGGTAGCGAGGCCACGGAGCGATGGCCGACAGGATTGTCGAGAACCCCGACAGAATCGTCGACGAGATGCGGCGCAAGGCGCGCCGGCGCCTGGTCGGTGCGATCGTCCTCGCGCTCATTGTGGCGATCCTGCTTCCGATGCTCCTTGAAAAGGAGCCCCGCCCGCTCGGCGACGACGTGTCGGTGAAGATTCCCCCGGTCGACGAGGGGAAGTTCATCAACAAGTTGACCGGCAAGGGCGAGAGCAAGGCGTTGCCCAAGGCCGACGAGAAGCCCGATGCGAAAGCGGCTCCGGGCAAGAGCGAGCCGCGAAGCGCGACCGCGGCGCCGACAGCGGTAGCCGCGGCCGCTCCGAATGCAGCGCCAGAGCTCGCAGCGAAGAGCTCCGCCGCGCAGAGCGCAGCAACTGCGCCGGCGAAGTCCTCCGCAAAGAGCGACGCCGATGCAGCGGCATCTGCGCTCGCCGATACCGGGAGCGATGCGAAGCCCGAAGCCGCCGAGGCGGGCGCGAGCGCGGGCGCGCCGGAAGCGAAGCCCACGGTGGCGAGCGCAGCGCCGGCGCAATCCTCGCCGGCCGCGTCGGCGTCGAAGGCCGATGGCTTCGTCGTGCAGCTCGCAGCGTTCGCCGACGACAAGGGCGCGAATTCGCTCGCGGGCAAGCTGAAGAAGGCGGGCTACGCGGCGTTCGTCGAGCCCGTGCACACGTCGCGCGGCACGCTGTGGCGCGTCCGTGTGGGCGGCTACGGCTCGAGACCCGAGGCCGATGCGGCGCGCACGAAGCTCAAGGGCGAGGGCTACAGCGGAATCGTCGCCCCGGCGTCGTGATCTCGCGGGAGCGCGCAGGTGACGCTCTTTCCCCGCTTCTTCGTCGATGAACGGCTTCGATATCGCACTTCTCGCGGTCGTCGCGCTCTCCACGCTGTTCGCTTTCGCGCGGGGCATCGTGCGTGAGCTGATCTCGCTCGCAACATGGTTCGTCGCGCTCGTCGCGGCGTTCGCGTACGCCGGCCCCGTGGCGGGCTGGTTCTCCGGGCTCGACATGTCGCCCGCGGCGAAGCACGTTCTCGCGTTTTCGCTGATCCTCTTCGCGGTGCTGGTCGGCGGAGCAATCCTCGCGCGGACGCTGTCGGGCGTCGTCAAGGCGATCGGACTGGGTTTCGTCGATCGGCTGCTCGGGACGGTGTTCGGCGCAGCGCGGGGTTTGGCCGTCATCGTGCTCTTCGCGCTGGTCGCCGGCGTGACCACGCTGCCGAAGCAGGATTGGTGGCAGAATTCGACGCTAGGACGATCGTTGGCGGAGGCTGCGCTGGCATTCAAACCCTGGCTGCCGCGGGCGTGGGCTGAGCGGCTTGATTTTTCCGCTCCCGGATCCATGTCGGCTCATTGGAGCGGTCCGATCGCACGCGGGCCCTCAGGAGCGTAGGCCATGTGTGGAATCGTAGGCGTCGTCGCGCACACGCCGGTCAACCAGGTGCTCTACGACGGCTTGCTGTTGCTGCAGCACCGCGGGCAGGACGCCGCGGGAATCGTCACGAGCGACGGGACGACGTTCCACCTGCACAAGGGCGCGGGCTACGTCCGCGACGTCTTCCGGACGCGCAACATGCGCGACCTGGTCGGCAATTTCGGCATCGGCCACTGCCGCTATCCGACCGCCGGCAGCGCGTCGTCCGAGCTCGAGTCGCAGCCGTTCTACGTGAATTCCCCGTTCGGCATCACGCTCGCGCACAACGGAAACCTCACGAACAGCGACGCGCTGAAGCGCGAGCTCTTCCAGCTCGACTTCCGCCACGTCAACACCAATTCGGATTCCGAGGTGCTGCTCAATGTGCTCGCGCTCGAGCTCGAGCGCGCGGCGCACCATGCGCGCCTCGACGCGAACGCGATCTTCACGGCGGTCGCCGGCGTGCACAAGCGCTGCCGCGGCGCCTATGCGATCGTCGCGATGATCGCCGGCTACGGGCTGCTCGCGTTCCGCGACCCGTTCGGGATCCGTCCGCTGATCGTCGGCAAGCAGGAAGCGATGGGCGGCAGCGAATATGCGATCGCGAGCGAGTCGGTCGCGCTCGAGGCGCTCGGCTTCTCGGTGCTGCGCGACGTCGCGCCCGGCGAGGCGATCTTCGTCGACCAGACCGGCCGCTTCCACGCGCGTCAATGCGCGGACAACCCGGTGCTCGCGCCGTGCATCTTCGAGTTCGTCTACCTCGCGCGGCCCGATTCGGTGATCGACGGCACGTCCGTCTACGAATCGCGGCTCAACATGGGCGAGCAGCTCGCGAAGAAGATCCGCGGCATTCCCGAGGCGCGCGACATCGACGTCGTGATCCCGATTCCGGACTCGAGTCGACCCTCCGCGCTGCAGCTCGCGAATACGCTCGGGCTCATGTATCGCGAGGGCTTCGTCAAGAATCGCTACGTCGGGCGCACGTTCATCATGCCGGGACAAGCGTTGCGCAAGAAGAGCGTGCGGCAGAAGTTGAATCCGATGGGCATCGAGTTCAAGGACAAGGTCGTGCTGCTCGTCGACGACTCGATCGTCCGCGGCACGACTTCGCGCGAGATCGTGCAGATGGCGCGCGACGCCGGCGCGAGGAAAGTGTATTTCGCGTCGGCGAGCCCGCCCGTGCGCTATCCGAACGTCTACGGGATCGACATGCCGAACCAGGACGAGCTCGTCGCGACGGGCCGCACCGAGGCCGAGATCGCGCGCGAGATCAGCGCCGATCTGCTGATCTACCAGGACCTCGATGCGCTCAAGACCGCAGTCCGCGGGGCGAACCCCGCGCTCCGCGAATTCGAGGCGTCGTGCTTCGACGGCAAGTACATCACCGGCGACGTGACGGCCGACTATCTGTCACAGCTCGCCCATGACCGCAACGTGGATCGCGGCGAGCACGACCTCGATCCCGAGGCGAAGGAGCTCGCTGCGGCGAGCGACTGACCGAGAGAGTACGCGCTTTTTGCTATTTCCCGGCAGCGACCATGTAGTCGACTGCAGCGGCGACGTCCGCTTCGGAGAGTGCGGTGTTGCCGCCTTTTGCGGGCATCGCTCCCTTGCCCTTCAACGCGCTGGCATGGAGCGCGTCGACTCCGGTCTTGATGCGCGGCGCCCATGCGGCCTTGTCGCCGAGCTTCGGCGCACCCGCAGCGCCCGTCGAGTGGCAGGCCATGCACGTGGTGTCGTAGACCTTCTTGCCGTCGGGCTTCGCTGCCGCGGCGGGCGCAGCGGCGGCCGTCGTCGCTGGCGCTGTGGCAGGCGTCGCGGCGGCCACCTGCACATTGCCCGAATTGAGCATGTACGAGATCGCGCGCTTCACTTCGGCGTCGGATAGGTCCGCCATGCCCGCGCGCGCGGGCATCCCGCCGTGGCCCTTCAGCGCCGCCTGGGTGACGGCGTCGAGCCCGCGCGCTGCGCGCGACCTCCATGCGGCGGAATCTCCGATCTTCGGAGCGCCGCGCTCGCCGGTCGCGTGGCAT
>DASSGI010000181.1:0-2587 GCA_035857655.1 Casimicrobiaceae bacterium
ACACGTGCGTCGTGAATTTGCCGCCCGGCACGAGCCGGATCTGCAGCTCGATCGCCGTGCCCGCGTGCGGCGCGGTCGCGAACGAAAAGCTCCGCCGCTCGCCGTCGGGCAGAATGACGTTGATGTACTGGCCGGCGTAGAAGCGTATCGGATCGCCTTCGACGCGGAGCTCGACGATCATCACGTCGTCGGTCGCCTTGTGCATCGACGCGACGCGCGCACGGTATTCGCGCGGCTTGATGCCGCCGGGCAGGGTCGTGGGAACGTACTCGAGCTCGAGATCGGAAAGCGGCTTGGCGCTGCATGCGAGCACCACGCCTCTTGCGCGCTCGTCCGCGGCGAGCGCCGATTCCTGGTAAGGGCCCTGGTCGACCGACCCGTAGGCCACGGTGCACTTGCATTTTCCGCAGCCTCCGTTGCGGCATTCGTACGGGAATGCGATGCCCTCGCGCAGCACGGCCTCGAGGATCGTCTCGCCGCGGCGCGCCGGAATGATCCGGTTGTCGGGCCGCACCATCAGGTGCAGATCCTCCTTAGGCCCGCGCTTCGGCGGCAGACACTGCAGCACGAGCAGCAGCAACGTCAGGCTTCCGGCAATCGCCCACATGCCGCCGGGCGACCACCGATAGAGGAGCGGATAGATCGTCAGGTAGAACCAGTCGAACGCAACCGTCATCGGGGCCGCTGCGAGATTCGGAGGCTCCCCGGAGACCGCCGGCTTGATCAGCGACAGCGCGATCAGCGCAGCCGTCAGCCCGATCGCTATCTGGCGCAGCGGATGGGTCTTCGCTCCCGGGACACGCTGCGTGTGGATCCAGAGCAGGCCCAGCACGCCGAGCGGCAGTCCGATGTGCAGGAACGCGAGCAGCGAGAAAAGGCGATCGTTCACCGTTTCGGGCGTGATGAAGTTCCGAATCAGCGCGCCGTTGAACACCGGCAGCCAATCGAGCCATTCGGCGGTGGCGACGGTGACGAACTGGGCAGTGCTGTCCCACGGGAGCATGTAGCCGTTGATTCCCGAGATGTAGACGAGCCACAGCAGGATCACACCCGAGATCCACGAAAACCAGCGGAAGCTCCGGTAGTGGTCGAAGACGAAATGACGAACGAGGTGAAGCACCATCGCGAGAACCATCGCGTCGGAAGCGTAGCGATGAAGGCTCCGCAGGATGCCGCCGAGCCACCATTGGTTGCGAGTCAGGTACTCGACGGAGTCGTACGCTTCGTGGACGCCGGTCTTGAAGAAGACGTAGAGGTAGATCCCGCTCGCGACGACGACCCAGAGCAGGTAATAGGCGATTGCGCCCAGGTAGTAGAAGGGATTGAGCGCATCGCCGAATACCGCGTTGAATGCGCGTTCGGCCGCGAGGAACGCCGCCTGTCCGGCGCGCTGAACGAGCCTCAGCATCGGGAGCGCAGCGCCGTTTCCATCCGCGTGACACCGCGGGCCGGGCCGGTCATGCCGCGCGCGATGACCGCTGTCGCCTCCATTCGGCGGTCAGGTACCAGGCGGTTCCGCCGAGCATCGTCAGTCCGGCGAAGATCTCGATGAACAGCGCGTAGTTGAGCCGGTACGCGCCGACGCGAGGGTCGTAGACGGTGCAGAGGATCCGCACGCGCTCGAGGAAGCCGGCAAGGTCCGGCGCGGATGCCGGCGCGCCCGTGATCAATTCCCGCAGCGGCGCGACGAGCATCGGCAGTTCGAACGACTCGCCGTAGACCTGCCGGAAAACCCGCCCGTCGCCGTCGACGATCGTCAACTGCGTGACGTGATCGAAGCCCGCAGCGGTCGGAACCCACGTGAATCCGACGTCGCGTGCGAGCCGATCGATGGTCGCGGCGTCGGCAGCGAGAAACTCCCAGTTGGGAAGCGCGATGCCCTGCCGTTTCTGGAACGCGCGCATTGCCTCGGGCGTGTCGAACGGCAGATTGAATCCGACGGTAACGACGCGAAATGCGTCGATTCGGAACACGCGCTGCGCCTCTTCGATGGCGCGCCTTAGCGCTTGGGTCGTCACCGGGCAAACGTCGAAGCAGCCCGTGTAGACGAACGACACGAGCAACGGCTTGCCCCGATACAGCGCGAGGCGTACCTCGTTCCCGCGTTGGTCGCGCAGCGCATGATCGCCGACCTTGTTGCCGATCGCGGCCTGCGAGCGCGCGATCGCTTCGCGGGGCTCGAGCTTCGTCCCCGGAGGCAGGCCCTGTGCAAACAGGACACCGGCCGCCAGAAACACCACGAGGCCGATCGCTGCGGCAAGCAGCATGCGCCGGAGCTCCTCGTCGCCCGGCGGATCAGCCATGGAGCGCGCGATCGGCAATCGCTGCGACGAGCAGCAGCGACAGCTGGATCAGGGTAGCGTGGAAATTGATCATCGCGTTCCGCCGGCTCGGCGACTGCGCGAGCCGGGCGCTCGTCCGCAGCAGGTAGCCGCCCCCGCCGATCGCACCTGCGAGATAGAGCCAGCCCATGCCGAAGAACGCCGGCACGAGCGACGAGGCGACCAGCAACGCCGCGCTGAAATGCACGATCCGCGCGGCGTGTGCGTCGCCGACGACGACCGGCAGCATCGGGATCCGCGCCGCC
>DASSGI010000182.1:0-4483 GCA_035857655.1 Casimicrobiaceae bacterium
CGAGCGCCGGCACGGGCTCGTTCGAATCACTTATCCGGACGGGCGCAGCGTTCGCGTTCCGCTCGGCTTCAGCGTGCTGGAGGCGAGCTGGCGCTTCAACATCGCGCACGCCTGCGTATGCGGAGGGCGCGGCCGCTGCTCGACGTGCCGCATCCGCGTCGTCGGTGATCGCAGCGGGCTCCCCGAGCCTTCGCCGCGAGAGATCTCGGTGCTCGAGCGCGCCGGTTACGGCGAGGACGACGCGGTGCGCCTCGCGTGTCAGCTCCGCCCGAAGACCGACGTCGTCGTCGTTCCGCTGCTGCCGCCCAACGCCGACGCTTCGTACGCGGTCGGGAACAGGCTTCCGCACACCGGCGTGGAGCGCTACGTCGTCAGCATGTTCGTCGACATGCGCGGGTCGACGAAAATGGCCGAAGGCCGGATGCCGTTCGACACCGTCTTCATCATCAATCGCTTCATCGGCGTAGTCTCGCAGGCGGTGATCGAGGCGGGGGGAGAGCCGAATCAGTTCCTCGGCGACGGCATCCTCGCGTTGTTCGGCCTCGAGGTGAAGCCGGCGACCGCCGCGCGGCAGGCACTGCGCTCGGCCTCGCTGATCGCGGCGAACGTCGAGCGCCTCAATCAGCAATTCGCCGAAGAGCTCTCCGAGCCGATCGGCTTCGGCATCGGCATCCACGGCGGCGAGGTGATCGTCGGCGACATCGGCTATCGCGAGCACGTGGTATTCACCGCGCTGGGCGATGCCGTCAACGTGACGGCGCGACTCCAGGAGATGACGAAAGCCCTCGACTGCGACGTCGTGTTCTCGGACGAATTGCGAAAGTCCGCCGGGCTCCCTGCCGACGCATTTCCTACCGTCGAAGTTCCGATTCGCGGCCGCGTCGAGCCGCTGATCGTGCGCACGGCGCAAGCTGCTGCGCTCGCAGCGTCCGCCGAAGCGGCGACGTAACCAACGCGAGCGGGCGCCGCGCCGATCAGGCGCGCGCCGCCTTCGGCGGATTCCACACGCTGTCGCAGGCTGCCCGCGCCGGATCGCCGCCGGGGAGCTTCGCGCAGACGCCGGTGAGCTCGACGCGAATCCGGCGCAACGATCCAGCGTGCGCGTTGCCCTTGTTCCAGGCGACGAGCTTCTTCGCCATCCTCTCGAGCGCCCTGCGGTTGCGATCGTAGAACGTGTCGGGAACGGGCTCGAGCTCGCCGATCACCTGCAGCGCAGCGCGCTCGATCCGCGGCGCGTCGTCGGGCGTCAGATCGATCAGCGTGCCGACATAGCTCGAGCCCCATTGCAGGCGCGTCGCGGGGCCGCTCGCGGCGCCGTACGCTTTCTCCGACCAGGCTACCGCGGCCGCCTTGTCGCCGCGCTTCTTCGCGTTCGCGGCGAGCCCTAGCATGTGGTAGTACGGCGTTTGCGACCGCGCGAGCTCGGCCTCGAGCAGCGCATCGGATTCGTCGAAGAGTCCCGCTTCGGCGAGCACGTCGGCTGCCTCGTTGACGACGACTTCGCGCGCGTACGGATCGGCCGTCTCCTTGTTGCCGCGCGCCGCCTGCTCGCGAACGCTCGCGAGCAGCGCGTCGGGAAGCGCGGTTCCCTTGGGCGCGTCGAGCTTCGCGATATCGACGCGTGCCCCGACGGCGACCAGCCGATCGGTCGCGGAAAGACGCGCGTCCCCGATAAGCGCGACGAGCGCGCGGTCCCACGCGGCGGCGAGCGCCTTGCGTTCGCTGGAGCCGGGAAGCGTCACATGGCCGATGACCTTCGAGGGCTCGTCGGTCACCAGGTCGAAGTGCTCGCGGGCGATCGCCGGATCGGCGAGCACCTTGACGACTCGTTCGCGCGCTGCCTTGTCGTCGACGGGCTTCGCATCCTTCGCGGCGGACGCCGCGGCGATCGCCTTGAGATGGAGCCTCGTCGCGGTCGCCTCCTGGTCGGACGGGCATGCGCTCGCCAATCGAGCGAGGGTGGCCGGAAGCTCCTTCGCGCTCACCCATTGCTCCTCGCTGGTCTCCCACGAGTAGTAGGCGAGCATCCGCCAGTCTTCGGGCGAGAGCTTCGCCGCGGCGCCTGTTTTCGCGGGAGCGAGCGCTGCGGCCAGCGTGCTCTTCACCGGTCGCGCGCCGTTCATGCCCATCGCGAGAACGCGCATGTACTGATCGGCGTCGACCTCCCCCGGCAGCCGCGTGACCTCGGTCCCGTCCGGATTGAACAGGATCATCGTCGGATAGCCGGAGATCCTGAACCGTGCGCCGAGCCGCTGCGCGCTCTTGCTGTCGCCGTCGAGGTAGACGGGAACGAAGAAGCGCGACCGGTCGATGAAATCCTGCCGGCTGAAGATCGTCGCCTTCACCTGATTGCACGGCGGGCACCACACCGCGCCCCAATACAGGAAGAGCGGCTTCCCTTCGGCCTTCGCAGCCGCAAACGCCTCGTCGACGTCACCCTTGCGCCACGCGACTCCCTCGGTTGCGGCGCTTCCCTGTTCCGCGGCTCCCGCGCTTCCCTTTTCCGCCGGAGCGGCGACGTGCTTCGCGGTCGCCGGCGCGCTCTGCGTTGCGGCAGGCGTTTGCGTTGCCGCCGGTTCGGGGGCTTTGCTGCATGCGCCGATAACGAGCGCGGCGGCCATCGCCGCGACCATTCCGCGCGACGCGTTCGAGCTCGCTTGCGGTCGTTCGGTGCTCGATGCCCGCGCGCTCGTCATCGCCCGGCTGACGTGCCTATGCAGGTCCGCCCGGCCTCTTGCGCACCGGCGGAAAATGCCGCGGCGCAGTCGCCGAATAGCCGCGACGGGTTCCGGTTGCGAGGCGATTCAACGTGAGCGCCGCGATCGTGGCGCCCAGCGCGGCAATCGTCGTCGAATCGCGGGCGAGGACGTTCAGCAGCTGGCTGTAGAGCTGCGGATCGCTTTGCTCGACGTAGCGAACGATTTCGTGGATCTGGCTCGAAGTCGCGTGCGCGGCGTCTTCGATCGAGACGGGAATCTCCTGCAGGCGCGCGTGCGTCACGTACTTCGCGAACGCGCCACCGCCGATGACGGTGAGCGCGAGCGGGCCCACCGACGCGAGCAGGCGGCCGAGCATTCTTGCGCGCGTGCGCAGGTTGAGCCGGTTGAAAGTCACCGCGACGATCGTCGCGAGCGATGGTGTCTGGTGCGCGCCGCGCGCGGGAGCTTGCGCAGCAATGTCGGTTGCCGAGGGTCGCGCAGATGATTTCACGAGCTTTGCCACCTTTCGATCTCCTTGCCTGGTCACGACGGGATTCACGCTTCACGTCTCGCCGCGAGCACGATCAATTGTACTCCAGCTTCCATGACGCCGTCATGCGACTCGGTGTTTCGCGCAAAAGTTCCGCGCGCGATTCCAGATTCGCGCCGATTGAATATAGGTCCGGAATTTGCTACGGCAACGCGACAGAACGATTACAGGAGCGCTACAGGATCCGGTTGAACCAGAGCATCGACAGCAATCCGGAGATGAGAGCGAGCGCAGCGGCGGCCGCGGCGAAGAATGCGGTGACTTCGGTTTCGCGCTGCTCGAAGAACAGCTTCGTGTTGAGGCTCTTGTAGATCTTTTGCAGATCGGCCGCGGTCCCCGCATAGAAGTATTCGCCGCGGGTGATATTGGCAATGGTTTTAAGCGTTTCCTCGTCGAGGCGCACACGCATCGACCAGCCTTCGGCGCCGATCGTCTCGCCGCTCGTCGTGCCGATCCCGACGGTGTAGACGCGAACGCCGCGATCGGCGGCGATCCGCGCCGATTCGATCGGATCGGGACCGACGGTCGTCTGCCCGTCGGTGAGCAGGATGATCGCTGCCGACTCGTACGAGCCGGGCGGCACGCTTTGCGGCGCGGACTTGTCTGCCGTGCGCGACGGGTCGAGCGGCGCCGATTTCATCGCATCGCGCCGCGGATTAGACGAGCGCAGATCGAATTCGGCGTCGGGAAAGATCATCTTCAGCGCGACGAGGATCCCGCTGCCGACCGCGGTGCCGCGCTGCAGCTGGAAGCGGTCGATCGCGGCGACGATGTCCTCGCGGCTGTGCGTCGGCGACTGGACGACTGAAGCGGTGGCCGCGAACGAGACGACGCCGATGCGCGTGCTCTTCGGTTGCTCGGCGACGAACGCGCGAGCGGCGTCCTGCGCCGCGGCGATCCGGCTCGGCTTCACGTCGGTCGCGCGCATGCTGCCGGAGACGTCCATCGAAAGGATCACCGTCTCGTGCTGGGTCGGGAGCGTGACGACGGCGGCGGGCCGCGCGATCGAGAGCAGCATCAACGTCAGCGCGATCAGGTACAGGATCGGCGGGATATGCCGGCGAAATCGGGCTCCGGCTCCCATCGCATCGCGGACGATCGAGAGGCTCGCGTAGCGCATCGCCGACTTCTTCCTGCGCCGCAGCAGCAACAGGTACGCGAGCACGGCCAGCGGCACGAGCACCAGCACGAACAGCATCTCCGGCCACTGGAACGTCATCCGGCTCCACATGGT
>DASSGI010000183.1:0-16392 GCA_035857655.1 Casimicrobiaceae bacterium
CGTGTCGAGCAGCAGCCCGTCCATGTCGAAGATCACTGCTGCCGGCCGACGGCGCAACCGAGCCTCCATCAGAGGAGACGACCGCGCCGCACGCGTGTGCCCGCAGCGCCGAGGCGCGCGAACCCCTGCGCGTTGTGCGCGTGGGCGATTGCGCAGGCAAGCGCGTCGGCGGCGTCCGGCGACGGGGCGCCCTGGAGCTGGAGAAGCCGCCGCACCATGTCCTGCACCTGCTGCTTCGCTGCCTTGCCGTGGCCGACGACCGCTTGCTTGACCTGCAGCGCCGTGTATTCGTTGACCGGCAATTCGGCGAGGACCGCCGCGGAGATCGCCACTCCACGCGCCTGCCCGAGCAGCAGCGTCGACTGCGGATTGACGTTGACGAAGACCTTCTCGATCGCGACCTCGGTGGGTCTGTAGTGGGCGATCACCTCGGAGAGGTCGCGCAGAATGACGCCTAGGCGCAGTGGCAGCTCGCTGTCGCCGGTACGGATGCACCCGCACGTCACGTAGCCGAGCGCGCTCCCTGCGACGCTGATCACGCCGAATCCTGTCGAACGCAGTCCGGGATCGATGCCGAGGACGCGCCGGACGAGCACGGCGGAGGCGGGGGAGGGGACGGCCAAGGCCGCCTTACGTGTCGAGTACCGCGTTGGTGTGGACGTTCTGGACGTCGTCGAGCGCTTCGATCGCGTCGAGGAGCTTCTGCATCCTGGCCGCGTCCTCCCCCGACATCTCGACTTCGCTCGCGGGCTTCATCGTCACCTCGGCGAATTCGGGCTTGAGGCCGGCCTTCGCGAGCGCGTCCTTCACGGCGATGAAGTCATAGGGGCCCGTCACGACTTCGATGCTCCCGTCCTCGTGCGTGACGACGTCCTCCGCGCCGGCATCGATCGCCGCTTCCATCACCTTGTCCTCGCTCGTTCCCGGCGCGAACACGATTTGCCCGCAGTGCTTGAACAGGAACGCGACGGAGCCGTCGGTTCCGAGGTTGCCGCCGTATTTGGAGAACGCATGGCGCACGTCGGCGACAGTGCGGGTGCGGTTATCGGTCATGCAGTCCACGATCACCGCGGCGCCGTTGATCCCGTAGCCCTCGTAGCGGATCTCTTCGTAGTTCGAGCCTTCGAGTCCGCCGGAGCCGCGCTTCACCGCACGCTCGATCGTGTCCTTCGGCATGTTCTGGTCCGTCGCCTTGTCGATCGCGAGGCGCAGCCGCGGGTTCATCGAGGGATCGCCGCCGCCCATGCGCGCGGCGACGGTCACTTCGCGAATGAGGCGCGAGAAGATCTTGCCGCGCTTCGCGTCGGTCGCGGCCTTCCTGTGCTTGATGTTCGCCCATTTGCTGTGGCCAGCCATTGGATCGCCCGGTCCTGCCGATTGAACGTACCCGCGGATTATAGCCGCGCGTTCAGGCGCGCTCACGAGGCGACGTGCTCGTCGATGAAGCGCTGCAGCGCGGCAAGTCGCGCGTCGGCGTCGTTCATTTCGAGGAGCGCCTGCTTCGTCGCGAGCGGCAGCGGAAGGATCTCGGCGAGCCGGCCTCCGACCCAACTGGCGTCGTCGAAAGCGTGCTCGTCGGGAAAATGCTGCGAGCCGATGCGCACAGCGAGGCGCTCGAGAAGCTCTGCGAGCGGGCGTCGTTCGGCGGGGATCGCCACCGTCGGCTCGGAAGGAATCGGTGCGACGTCGGCGACGACGAGCCCGTCGGACATCAGCTCGTGCGTGCGCACCGCAAAGCGTTCCTCACCGACCGCGGAGATCTGCAGGATGCCGAGCTGCGGCATGTCCCACGCGCGAATCCGCGCGAAAGTTCCGACGGCGGCGAATTCCGGAGCGCCGCCGGCGGGCGTTGCCACTTCCTCGCCTCGCGTGATCAGGCACACGCCGAACGGCGTTCCGGCAGCGAGACAGCTCTTCGCCATTGCGAGATAGCGCTGCTCGAAAATCTTGAGCGCGAGATGCCCGCGCGGATAGAGCACGGTCTTCAACGGAAACAACGGGAGTCGGATGAGCGCGCTCGCGGTGGCGCTCGGGGCGGGGCACATCGGTTGGATTTCAGCCTCGGAATTCGAGAGGGACGACTGCGCCGCCGGTCAGCGCCTAGACCGTCTGCGTTCCGGGGAGGGGTCCACGCGTTCGCTCCTCGCCCCAGCGCGGACCGAGAGCGTGCGGGACCGCGAGATGATCGAGCACGCGCGCGACGACGAAGTCGACGAGCTCGGCGATCGTGCCCGGACGATCGTAGAAGCCCGGCGCCGGAGGCAGCACCACCGCGCCGGCGTGAGCGAGCTTCAGCAGGTTCTCGAGGTGAATGGCCGAAAGGGGCGTCTCGCGCGGGACCAGCACGAGACGGCGGCGCTCTTTCAGCATCACGTCCGCAGCGCGCTCGATCAGATTGTCGGCAAGACCGGCTGCGATCGCTCCGATCGCGCCCATCGTGCACGGACAGATCGCCATCGCGTCGGCCGGGTTCGAGCCCGAGGCGATCGGCGCAAGCCAGTCGTCGCGCCCGAATACCGTCAGCTGTCCTTCGCGTGCGGCGTAGCGCTCGGCGAGCTGCCGCGTCGCCTCGCGCGGCTGCGTCGGAAGCGCGATGTCGCATTCCTGCTTGGCAACGATTTGCGCCGCCGACGAGTAGACGACGAACACGCGGCAGTCGGCTTTGAGCAGGCACTCGAGCAGCCGCAAGCCGTACGGCATCCCCGACGCCCCGGTGAACGCAAGCGTGACGGTTCGTGAGGCTCTCATCGGGCCTCCTCGCGCGGGGGTCATCCGAGCTCCCGATGCCGCGTGAGCACCTGGTAGCGCGGCGAGAACGCGCGCGCGAGCCGCTCGGCGAGATACACCGAGCGGTGGCGCCCGCCGGTGCAGCCGATCGCGACGGTGAGGTAGTTCCGATTGTCGCGCGCGTAATCGGGCAGCCAGCTCGCGACGAAGTGATAGATGTCGGTGTACATCCGCTCGACCTCGGGGAATCGTTCGAGGAAGCGCACGACGGGCGGATCGCGACCCGTCTGCGCCTGCAGCGCCGGCTCGTAATGCGGATTCGGGAGGCAACGAACGTCGAAAACGAGATCCGCGTCGAGCGGCACGCCGTGCTTGAAGCCGAACGACTCGAACAGCAAAGTGAGACGCATCGCGTCGACGCTCACGAAATCCTTGATCCATGCGCGCAACGCGGCCGCGGAGAGCTCGCTCGTGTCGAACACGAAACCGAGCGGGCGCACGTCGGCGAGCAGTGCGCGCTCGTACTCGATCGCTTCGGTGAGCGTCCTCGCGTCGCTCGACAACGGATGGCGGCGGCGCGTCTCCGAGAAACGCTTGACCAGCGTTTCCGTCTTCGCGTCGAGGTACAGGAAACGCACGTTCCAGCCGGGCTTGTCACGCAGCCGCACGAGCGTGGCGGGGAGGTCGTTGAGCCCGGGCGTCGTCCTGACGTCGAGCGCGATTGCGACGCGCTCGCGTCCCGCATCCGCAAGATAGTTCGCGGTCTCGTCGACGAGCGGCAGTGGAAGATTGTTGACCGCGTAGTAGCCGGAGTCTTCGAGCGCGCCGAGCGCGACGCTCTTGCCGGATCCGGAGACCCCGCCGATCAACAGCAGGTCCATCGTCATGGCCGACGGCACTCCAATGCTCCGGGCTAGCCGCCGTCCTCCATGAACTTCGTCTGGCGGTCGATGAACTCCTTCGTGCTGTCGATGCCGCGCTGGTTCAGGACGAAGTTGCGCACCGCCGCCTCGACGAGCACCGCAAGGTTTCGTCCGGCCGCAACCGGAATCGTCACCTTGCGGATCGGCACCCCGAGGATCTCCTGGTAGGTCGCATTCACCTGGAGGCGGTCGAGCTCGGTAAAGGTTTCGTTGCTGTGATCCTCGAGATGGACCATCAACCGCAAGAGCTTCCGCGGCCGGACGGCGGTTTCGCCGAAGATCGTCCGGATGTTGAGGATGCCGATCCCGCGCACTTCGAGGAAATCGCGCAGCACGGCAGGGCAGCGGCCTTCGATCGTGTCGGGCGAGATCCGGTAGAACTCGACGATGTCGTCGGCGATCAGTCCGTTGCCGCGCGAGATCAGCTCGAGCGCGAGCTCGCTCTTGCCGATCGCGGACGCGCCCGTCACCAGCACTCCCATTTCGAGAACGTCGAGGAACACGCCGTGCAGCGTCGTCGACTCCGCGAGCACGCGCGAGAGATACAGGCGAATGACATCCACCAGATGCGGCGAGGGCTGCGGCGACGTGAAGAGCGCCACATGGTGCGCGTCGCATTTTTCGGCGAGATGGTGCGGCACCTCCTCGCCGTTCGCGACGACGATCGCGAGAAGCTCGGTGCTGAACAGCCGGTTCATCGATGACTGGAACTCTGACTCCGGCAACGCGCGCAAATACGCGAGCTCCGCGGCCCCCAGGATCTGGAGGCGGAACGGGTGGATGAAGTTCATATGCCCGACCTGACCGATCGTCGGGCGCAACGTCGCCTCTCCGGTCAGCACACCGCTGCCCCCATGGCGCCCGGCGACCCACGTGAGCCCGAGCCGCGCCTGGTTCTCGGCGAATATCCTCTCGACGCTGACTTGCCGATTCATCCGCGCTTCGTCATTCATGCACGCCTCCGGGCGCTCCCGGATGCGTTGCTCGAGTCGCGAGATTTCGATCCGCGCCCGCCCCGCGCCTCCGCCCAGCCGCGGATATGCGAGCCGATCGTTGTCGGCGCGGCGCAATCGCGCGCGGACGCGTGGCCTCCGATCCGTCGGCGATGAGTAAACCTTCGGTGTGTCGGTCGCCGCCATCGCTCGCGGACGCGCGCTGCGCGCCTGGCCTTCGGCCCGCTCGCTCAGGCGTCCTTCGGCCCTGCGCTTCGCGCCGCGCGCTCATGCGCCTCATGCCGGCTCCCACTTCTCGAAGATCGCGCGCAGTCCGGCTGCGTCGGTCGGCGCAGCGAGGCTCTCGCGGAAGCGCGTTTCGCCGAACATCTGCGCGAGCTCCGAAAGAAGCTGCAGGTGCTGCTCCGTCGCCTGCTCCGGGACGAGCAGCACGAAGACGAGCGCGACCGGCTTGCCGTCGGGTGCGTCGAATGGTATCGGGGATCGAAGGCGCATGAATGCCCCCTGCGCGGCCGACAACCCACGGATGCGTCCGTGCGGTATCGCGATACCTTGACCGAGTCCGGTCGAGCCGAGTTTTTCGCGGGCGAGGAGGCTCTCGCTCACGGCACGGCGCGACAGCTGGTGCCGCGACTCGAACAACGCGCCGATCGCGTCGAAAAGGCCTGCTTTCGACCCGGCGTCCAGGTCGAGCAGGATGTTTTCGGCCGGAAGCAACGCGGCGATCTGGCTCATCGAAACGAAGGATGGATCGTCGCGCGCTGATTGGCAACCGGAACATGGGCGGGCTCAAAAGCGAACCGGCGGGCCTCCCGGCCCGCCGGCGCGTGTCCGGTGCGACTTCAGGGCGGATCGCCTACCCGGGCGCGCCGCGCGGCAACGCGGGCCCGGGTGCGGTCTCGGTTGCGGCGGCTTCGTGCTTGATCCCCGGCCCCGCATGGCGGCGCAGCGCGAGCTTCTCCTTGTGCTTCACAACCTGACGGTCGAGCTTGTCGACGAGCACGTCGATCGCCGCGTACATGTCGAGCTCGACCGCTTCGACGTGGATGTCCTTGCCTCGCGCGTGCAAGTTCGCCTCGACCTTGTGTCGGAGCTTCGCCACCGACATCACGACCTGGACGTCGATCACGTGATCGAAGTGCCGCGTGATCCGGTCGAGCTTCGCGACGACGTAGTCACGGATCGCTGGCGTGATGTCCAGGTGATTGCCGGTGAGATTCAGGTTCATCGGGCTCTCCTCGAGTTGCGCCGGCACGCGTTTCTCAGGGCGCCTTGCGCAGGTTGACGGGAGGAATCTGCAACGCCTCCCGGTATTTGGCGACCGTTCGCCGCGCGACGATGATTCCCTGCTCGCCCAGGAGATCGGCGATCCGGCTGTCGGTCATCGGCGACTTCACGTCTTCGGCTCCGATCAGCTGCTTGATCAAAGCTCGGATCGCCGTCGCCGACGCGGCGCCGCCAGTGTCCGTTGCGACGTGACTGCCGAAGAAGTACTTGAGCTCGTACGTGCCGCGAGCCGTCAGCATGTACTTCTGCGTCGTCACGCGGGAAATCGTCGACTCGTGCAGGTTGAGCATCGTCGCGATCTCGCGCAGCACCATCGGTCGCATCGCGACCTCGCCGTGCTCGAAGAAGCGGCGCTGCCGATCGACGATCGCCTGCGAAACGCGAAGGATCGTCTCGAAGCGCTGCTGGACGTTGCGGATCAGCCACTTCGCTTCCTGCAGCTGCGCGGAAAGCTGCTGGTTGGACGAGTCGCGGTTGCGCGTGAGGATGTCGGCATAGATTCGATTGAGGCGCAGCTTCGGCATCGCCGACTCGTTGAGCGTCGCGACCCATTTGCCGCGTACTTTCTTTACGACAACGTCGGGAATGACGAAGTTCGCCTCGGACTTCGCGAACGACGCTCCGGGTCGCGGATTGAGGCTCATCACCAGCGAGCGCATCGCGCGGACTCCCGCGTCGTCGGTGTGCAGCAGGCGCTTCAATTTCGTGAAGTCGCGCGCCGCGAGCAGAGGCAGGTGCTCCGTCACGACGGTGAGCGCCTCGGTGCGACAGGGTGTCGATTCAGGCAACGCCTTCAACTGCAGCGCGAGGCATTCGGCGGCGTCGCGCGCGCCCACGCCGGCGGGTTCGAAGCTTTGCAGATAGCAGAGCGCGATCGACAGCTCGTCGGGATCGATCTCGAGCTCCTGGGGGAACATTTCGGCAAGCTCTTCGAGCGACGTGTGCAGATAGCCGTCTTCGTCGAGCGCGTCGACCAGCGCCGCGACCAGCTGGCGATCGCGCAGCGGGACGCTCAACACTGCAAGCTGCGACAGCAGATGATCGCGCAGCGTGCTCGCCGCAACCTGCTGCGGATAGAAGCCTTCCTCGTCGTCTTCGGGGGTGCTCGCGCCGCCCCAATCCGCCTCGCCGCCGGAGTAGTCCTCGAAGTCGGCGCGCTCGAGCGTCTCGGTGCGCTCGCGCCCGTCGCCGTCCTCTTCGTGCGCACGCGCGTCGTCACGCGCTGGAGCCTCCGGCGTCGTCGCCGGAGCGGTGCCGGCGAGCGGTACGGCGGGCGGCGGCTCGTCGTCGGCTTCAATCTTCTCGAGGAGCGGATTTTCCTGGAGCATCCGCTCGACTTCGGCGTTCAGCTCGATGGTCGAAAGCTGCAACAGCCGGATCGACTGCTGCAGCTGCGGCGTCAGCGTCAGGTGCTGCGAGAGTTTTAGCTGGAGGGTCTGCTTCACGGATCGGTGCAATGCCACTGCGCGTCGCCGCGGCTTTCTCCCAATCGTTCCGTCCGCGTGTCGTGCCTAAACGCATTATCGCGCCACCCGTGGCGCTTCGCCACGCCTCGAGCGCCGCTCGTCCTGCCGTCGGTCAGCCCGCCCATGGCGTCCCCAACTCAAAGCTGGAAATGCTCGCCGAGGTAGACCTTCCTAACTGCTTCATTATAAACAATCTCTGCGGGAGCGCCCGATGCGAGCACCCGACCTTCGTTGATGATGTACGCCCTGTCGCAGATTCCCAACGTTTCGCGCACGTTGTGGTCGGTGATGAGGATCCCGATGCCGCGCTCCTTGAGGAAGCTGATGATTTTCTGGATGTCGAGCACGGCGATCGGATCGATGCCGGCGAACGGCTCGTCGAGAAGGATGAACCGAGGCCTCGTGGCCAGCGCGCGCGCGATCTCGACGCGGCGGCGCTCGCCGCCGGATAGCGAGAGCGCCGGCGCGTCCGCGAGATGCGCGATCGTCAGATCGTCGAGCAGCGCCGAAAGGCGGTTCGCGAGCGCGTCGGAGTCGAGGTCCTGCAGCTCGAGTATCGCTCGCACGTTCTCGGCGACGGTGAGCTTGCGGAAGATCGACGCTTCCTGCGGCAGGTACGACAGCCCGAGGCGCGCGCGCGTATGGATCGGCAGTCGCGAGAGGTCATGCCCGTCGAGCTCGACGCGTCCGCCGTCGGCGGCCACGAGCCCGACGATCATATAGAAGCAGGTCGTCTTGCCGGCTCCGTTCGGCCCGAGCAGGCCGACGACTTCGCCGCTCGCGACGTTGAGCGAAACGTCATGAACGACGGTGCGCTGCTTGTAACGCTTTTCGAGGCGCGCCACGGAAAGCTGGCTTGCGGCGCGCGTGCCCTCCCCGTCGGAGGCGCTCACTTGGTCGGAGGCGGCGCGAGCTCGCCCGCGGGCTTGAGCACGACAGCAGGTTCGGGCGTCGCAGCCGAAGAAGCATCTGCGGCCGATTTGCCCGCGTCCTTCGCTCCCGACTTGTCAGCGGCCTTCGCTGCCGACTTGTCAGCGCTCTTCGGAGCGTCCTTACCCTTCCCGACCTCCGGCGTTTCGGACTTGGGCTGGAACTGACCGCGGACTCGGCTACCGGGTCCCGCCGGATCGGGAACGGTGCCCGGGCGCCCTTCGGCCTTGAACAGCTCGGTCGCCGTGTTGTACGAAACGTAATTGCTGCGAATCTCGTCCTGGCCGCGCTTGAGCAGCGCATTGTCGAAGAGCTCGACGAGCTCCTTCGAGCCGTCGTACTCGAGACGCTGCGCGTACCCTTCGTAGTATTCGTCGACGCCGTCGCGCTTCTGGCGCAGCGCAACGGGATTTCCATAGGCGGTCGCCGACAGCGTGTTGTCGGCATTCTGGCGAAACACGATGCGGTCGGCGCGGATCTCGAGCGTGCCCTGCGTGATGATCACGTGGCCGGCGAGCGTGCCGCCTCGCGACTGCAAGTTTGCGTCTCCGGTGTCGCCGGAGAAATTGATCGGCTTGTCGCGGTCGGCCTTCTCGGCGCGCGCCGGCGGCGGCAGCGCGAGCGCCGCGCACGATGCGGCGACCGCCAGCGCGACGCTCAGGCCGCGGACGCGATCGCAGCTCACGAGTTTGCCGACGAGCGTCACTTTGGAATGTTGTTGGGCTGCAGCGTTCCGCGGACGGACGACTTCAGCTTGAACGTGTGGAGGTCGTTGTCATAGACCATCCCGACGCCCTGAATTATTCCACGTGACTCCTGGATCGTCACGAGGCGGTCCGTTTCGGCGCGCGATTCCTTGGGCAGGACGCGCAGCATGTCGGTCGTGAACGTCGCCTCCCCGAGCGGCGCACCGCCGCGCTCCGGGGCCTTCGTCTCCGCGTCGCGCGTCGCGCGCACGTTGCCGCGAAGCGTGACGATCTCGCGATTGCCGGAGACGGTACCCGCGTCGGAGGAAATCGTGAGACGCGGCTTGCCGGGGTCGGTCAGCACCAGCGACGGGGAGTTGAGGTCGATGCTGTCGTCGTCGGGATAGTGCTGCGCGTGCTTCGCTGCGAGCGACTGCAGAACCGCGCCGTCGGTGCCGTAGGTGACGGCGCGGAAATTCTCGATGTACATGTCGGGATCGTGGCGGGATGCCCCATCGCGGCGCGCTGTCGACGGCTGGATTTGCGCGTTGAGCCAGTACGTGAGCGCGGCGAGGCCGGCCAGCAGGATCACCGGCGACCAGGCCACCAGCTTGTCGGTGTTCGCGCGCCGACTCATGACGCCCTCCGTTCAGGCGCCGAACGAAGCGTGCTCCGGATCGAGTACGCCTTGCGCTGCGAGTATCAATTCGCACAGCTCGCGCACCGCGCCGAAACCGCCGTCGCGTTTCGTGACGAAGTGCGCGCGCGCGCGAACGACCGGCGGCGCGTGCGGAACGGAAACTGCGAGTCCGCAGCGGACGAACACCGGCACGTCGGGAAGGTCGTCGCCCATGTGCGCGCACGCGGCCGGCGCGAGCCCGAGCTCGCTGCGCAGCGCTTCCCACGGCGTGAGCTTGTCCTCGGCACTCTGCACGATGTGCGTGACGCCGAGCGTTCGCGCGCGATGCATGACCGTCGGCGCGCTGCTCCCGGTGATCCATGCGACCGCGATCCCGGCTCGCATCAGCATCTTCAAGCCGACGCCGTCGAGCGCGTGGAATGCCTTTGTCTCGCGTCCCTCGTCGTCGACGTAAATGCGGCCGTCGGTCAGCACGCCGTCGACGTCGCAGGTGACCAGGCGAATTTCACGGGCGAGGCGGATTGCGGCTTCGATCGTCATCAGACGACCCGTGCCCGGAACAGGTCGTGCATGTGCAGCGCACCGACGAGACGCATGTCGCCGTCTGCGACCAGGAGCACCATTACCTTCGGCGCGGCTTCCATCAGATCGACACAGTCGACCGCGAGACGCTCCGAGCCGATCATCCGTGGCGTCCGAGTCATCACGTCGGCCACGCGCATGCGCGAGACATCGGGTCGGCGCGCGAGGCAACGCCGAAGATCGCCATCGGTAAATATGCCGGCGACACGGCCCGAATCGTCCACGACCGCCGTCATCCCCATTCCTTTGCCGCTCATCTCGACGATCGCCGCCTCGAGCGTCGCGTCGCTTGTGACGATCGGGAGCTTCGCTCCGCTGACCATCACGTCGCGCACGCGCGTGAGAAGCCGCCTTCCCAATGGGCCACCGGGATGCGAGCGCGCGAAATCTTCGACCGAAAAGCCGCGCGCGTCGAGAAGCGCCAGCGCGATCGCATCGCCGAGGGCGAGCGTGGCCGTCGTGCTGGCTGTAGGTGCAAGCCCCAGCGGGCATGCCTCGGAGTCGACGGAGGCATCGAGGTGCACGTCGGCTGCCTGGGCGAGCGAGGATTGCTCATTGCCGGTAAGCGCGATGATCTTCGCGCCCTGGCGTTTTAGGTGCGGCGTGAGGAGCATCAGTTCGTCGGTTTCGCCGGAGTTCGACAGCATCACGACGATGTCATCGGGCGTGATCATCCCGAGATCACCATGCGAGGCCTCTGCAGGATGGACGAAAAAGGCGGGGGTTCCCGTCGATGCCAGCGTCGCGGCGACCTTGCGTGCGATATGACCGGATTTGCCAATCCCGGACACGACGACGCGCCCGCGGCAATCGAGAATCAGCGCAACCGCAGTGACGAATTCGTCGCCGAGGCGATCGGCGAGTCGAGCGATCGCATCGGCTTCGGTCGTGAGCACGCGGCGCGCTAGTGACAGCACATTCCCTGCATCGATATCGACCGTGCCGGCAGATGCGGAGGCAGTGACGAGCATGCGCGGCAGTATACCCCGAGGCCCCCGCGGCGCCGTGCTACAGTCAGCGGGAACGATACTCCGCCGTCGAACGCGTTTCGCCCGGGCCGCAGAATGTCGCAGACGCTGCAGTTGATCCTCGTCCTGCTCGGCACCGCCGTCTTCGTCGTCGTCATCTGCCGGCTCGTCCATCTTCCGCCGATTCTCGGCTATCTGCTCGTCGGCATCGCGGTCGGACCCAACGGTCTCGCATGGGTTCCTGCATCCGCGGAAACGACGCATCTCGCTGAATTCGGCATCGTGTTCCTGATGTTCTCGATCGGCCTCGAATTCAGTCTGCCGCAGCTGCGCTCGATGCGCCGCGCGGTATTCGGGCTCGGCTTCGCGCAGGTCGCGATCACGACGATCGCCGCGATGCTCACACTGTATCTGCTGGGCTACGGTTGGGCCGGCGGCCTCGCGCTCGGCGGCGCGCTCGCGATGAGCTCGACGGCAATCGTCTCCAAGATGCTCGCCGAGCGGATGGAGCTCGGCACGCCGCACGGCCGCGATGTCATGGGAATCCTGCTCTTCCAGGATCTCGCGGTCGTCGCGTTCCTGATCGTGCTTCCTTCGTTGTCGAAGAGCGGAGGCGACCTCGCGATTGCACTGGCGATCGCCGTCGCGAAGGCGGCCGTCGCGCTGGGGCTCGTCCTCTACGCAGGGCAGCAGCCGATGCGAGCGTGGCTCACGATCGTCGCGCGGCAACGGAGCCCGGAGCTCTTCGTGCTCAACGTGCTGCTGATCACGCTGGGACTCGCCTCGCTCACCCAGCTCGCCGGCCTGTCGCTCGCGCTCGGCGCCTTTCTCGCCGGAATGCTGATCGCGGAGACCGAATACCGCTATCAGGTCGAAGAGGACATCAAGCCGTTTCGCGACGTGCTGCTCGGGCTGTTCTTCGTGACGGTCGGCATGGCGCTCGACCTCTCCGTCGTGGCGGGCAACCTTCTGTGGGTCGTGATACTGCTCGTCGTTCCCGTGCTCGCGAAGCTCGTGCTGATCGTCGCGCTGTCGCGGGTTTTCGGCCAGGGACTCGCGACGGCGCTCCGCACCGGCTTCTATCTCGCGCAGGCGGGCGAATTCGCGCTCGTGCTGCTCGCGGTCGCCGCGGGCCTCGATCTGCTGCCGAAGACGATCGCGCAGGTGGTCCTCGCCGCAATGGTGCTGTCGATGCTCTCCGCGCCCCTCATGATCCACTACGCCGATCGAATCGTCCGGAGGTTCACGGCGAACGACTGGCTCGCGCGCGCCGCGCAGATCACGAAAATCGCCGCGACGACGATGGCGCGGCAGAACCACGTGATCGTTTGCGGATTTGGGCGCAGCGGCCAGAACCTCGCGCGGCTGCTCGAGGCCGAGGACATTCCGTTCATCGCGCTCGATTCCGATCCCGAGCGCGTGCGCGAGGCGGCCGCCGACGGCTCGTCGGTCGTCTATGGCGATGCCGGGCGCAAGGAAGCGCTCGCCGCGGCCGGACTCGCCAAGGCCCGAGCCGTCGTCGTGACGTTCGCCGACGTCGGGGTCTCGCTCAAGATATTGCATCACGTCCGCGAGACGCGGCCCGAGCTTCCGGTCGTCGTGCGCACGCTCGACGACGCGCAACTCGATCGTCTGCTCGACGCAGGCGCGGCCGAGGTCGTCCCCGAGGTGCTCGAAGGCAGCCTCATGCTCGCGATGCACTCGCTGCTGCTGCTCGGCCTGCCGCTCAATCGCGTGCTCGCGCGCATCCGCGCGATTCGCGAGGAACGCTACAACCTGTTCCGCGGCTTCTTCCACGGCGCGACCGACGACGCCGACGCGATCGACAGCCTGCAGCCGCGATTGCATTCGGTACATCTTCCCGATCGCGCGAATGCGATCGGCAAAGGCCTCGATGCGCTCGATCTCGACGGGCTCGTCGAAGTCACCGGCGTTCGCCGCAAAGGAGCGCGCTCGATACGACCCGGTCCCGACTGGATTTTCGAGCCCGGCGACGTCGTCGTGCTGCTCGGCCGGCCGGCCGATCTTGGCGTGGCCGAGCAGCGCCTTCTCGACGGATGACCGCGCGGAGCGCTACAATCGCGCTCCCCCGTCTTCTGGCACTTTTTCCCCCGTGTCCGACGCTACCGTGGCGGCGTCTCTCCCGACCGCCGCCCGCCCCGAGATTGCCGTCGAGCTCGCGAACGTGACCTTCGGTTACGACGAGCGTCCGGTTCTCACCGGAATCTCGATGACGATTCCGCGCGGCAAGGTCGTCGCAATCATGGGCGGATCCGGATGCGGGAAGACGACGATACTGCGCCTGATCGGAGGTCAGCTCAAACCGCAGTCCGGTCAGGTGCTCGTCGCCGGCCAGTCCGTCGCCGACCTCGACCGCGAAGCGCTGTACAGGATGCGACGCCGCTTCGGAATGCTTTTCCAGTTCGGCGCTCTGTTCACCGACATGTCGGTCTACGAGAACGTTGCGTTCGCGCTGCGCGAGCACACCGATCTGCCCGAAGAGCTCGTCCGCGACCTCGTGCTGATGAAGCTGCACGCGGTGGGACTGCGCGGCGCCGCGCACCTGATGCCCTCGGAGCTCTCCGGCGGGATGGCGCGGCGAGTCGCGCTCGCGCGCGCCGTCGCGCTCGACCCGATGCTCGTGATGTACGACGAGCCGTTCGCGGGGCTCGACCCGATCTCGCTCGGCGTCGTGGGACAGATGATCCGGCGCCTGAACGACGCGCTCGGCATCACGTCGGTGGTCGTGACGCACGACGTCTACGAATCGCTGAAAATCGTCGATTACATGTACTTCGTCTCCGAAGGAAAGATCATCGCGCAGGGGACGGCGCAGGAGGTGCGCTCTTCGGCCGACGCCTTCGTGCGTCAGTTCGTCGATGGCGCCCCCGACGGCCCCGTGCCGTTCCACTATCCGGCCCCGCCCTACGGCGAGGAGCTCTTCGCCCGTGCTTAGCTCGCCAGTCGCAGGAATCGCCGACGCGCTGCGCCGCCTTGGAGGAGGATCGATCGCGGCGGTCGCGCGGCTCGGCTACGCCGCGCGCTTTGCCGTTGCCGTCGGCCGCGAATCGCCGGCGGCGTTCATGCGGCTGCATCTGACCATCCGCGAGATCTATTTCGCGGGCGTGCTGTCGCTGATCATCATCGCCGTGTCCGGGATGTTCGTCGGCATGGTGCTCGCGCTCCAGGGCTACGACGTGCTGCAGCGCTATGGCTCCAGCGAGTCGCTCGGCGTCTTGGTCGCGCTCTCCCTCGTGCGCGAGCTCGGACCCGTCGTGGCGGGCCTTCTTTTCGCCAGCCGGGCGGGTAGCGCCATCACCGCAGAAATCGGCCTCATGAAAGCGACCGAGCAGCTCTCGGCGATGGAGATGATGGCGGTCGACCCGCTCGCGCGCGTCGTCGCGCCGCGCTTCTGGGGTGGCGTCATCTCGATGCCGCTGCTCGCGGCGCTCTTTTCGACGATGGGCATTTTCGGCGCCTATATCTTCGGCGTGCAATTGATCGACATCGACGTCGGCGCGTTCTGGAGCAATATGCAGGCCGCCGTCGATTTCCGCTTCGACATCGTCAACGGGATCATCAAGAGCGTCGTCTTCGGCGCCGCCGTCAGCATGATCGCCGTGTTCGAAGGCTTCGACGCGAGCCCGACCGCCGAAGGCGTCTCGAGCGCGACGACGCGCACGGTCGTCGAGAGCTCGCTCGCGATCCTCGCGCTCGATTTCGTCCTCACCGTGTTCATGTTCAGAGGGGTTGCCCCGACATGAATTCGGGACGCTCCGCGCTCGACCTCTGGGTCGGCATCTTCGTCGCGATCGGAATCGGCTGCATCCTGTTCCTCGCGCTCAAGGTCGGCAACCTGGTGACGTTCGGATCGACCGAGGGCTACCGGCTCGAGGCGCGCTTCGACAACATCGGCGGTCTCAAGGCGCGCGCGCCCGTCAAAGCGTCGGGGGTGGTCGTCGGCCGCGTCGAGCGGATCCGCTTCGATCCGAAAACCTACCAGGCCGTCGTGACGCTCAAGATCGATCACGCGTATCCGTTCACGACGGACACCATCGCATCGATTCTCACGTCGGGGCTGCTCGGCGAAGTTTATGTCGGGCTCGAAGCCGGCGGCGACACGACGATGTTGCCCGACGGCGGCAAGATCGCGAAGACGCAGTCCGCGATGATTCTCGAAAAGCTGATCGGGCAGTTTCTCTTCGACAAGGCCGCAAGCGGCGGGAACGACAAGGCCGCGCCGAGCGGTGGAAGCGACAAGGCCGCGCCGAGCGGCGGGAACGACAACGCCGCGCCGAGCGGTGGAAACGCCAATGCCGCGCCGAGCGGCGGAAAGTGAGCGAGCGATGACTACGCGACGCGCCGCCGTGCGCGCGGCTGCAATCGCAATCGCCGGCGCCCTTTGCGCAGGCTGCGCGACGACGGCGTCGCGCGTCGATCCGTTCGAACCGACGAACCGCGTGATGTTCGAAATCCACGACGCCGTCGACACGGCGGTGATGCGGCCCTTCATACAGTTCTATATCGACACCGTTCCCCAGCCGATCCGCCAGGCGGTGTCGAACTTCTTCAACAACATCGACGACATGATCTCCGCGGCGAACGACCTGCTGCAGGGCGACTTCGACCGCCTGGGCAACGATCTGGGTCGCGTGACGCTCAACACCGGGATGGGGATCGGGGGGCTGGTCGACCTTGCATCGATGGTCGGGATCCCGCGCGGCAACCAGGACTTCGGCCTCACGTTCGGGAAGTGGGGGTTCGACCAGGGACCGTACCTGTTCGTGCCGTTGTTCGGCCCGACGACGGTACGCGACGGAACGGGCTGGATCGCACGCCTCTTCGTCGGCCCGGTCGGCTACATTTCCGACGTTCCGCTGCGCAATTCGCTCTATGGCGTGGGCGCCGTCGATCTGCGCGCGCAGTACACCGAGGCGACGAAGCTCGTCGACACCGCGGCGATCGACAAATACATCTTCATCCGCAATGCGTACCTGCAGCGGCGGCGCTATCTGCAATACGACGGCCATCCGCCGCCGGAACCGGAGGATCAGCAATGAGCACGATCGGGTCGATGCTGCGGCACGTGATCTTCGCGACGCTCGTCGCCGCCGCGGCCGTCCAGTTTCAGACTGCGGCAGCGCAGGAGTCGCCGGACGCCACGGTGAAGCGCGTTACCGAGGATACGCTCGCGGCTGCCCGATCCGATCCGCAGATCCAGGCGGGGAAC